>CAININ010000199.1 GCA_903849265.1 uncultured Acidimicrobiaceae bacterium | reverse complement strand
GGCGACGTCGCAAGCGGTCCTCGTAGCGGCATCTGCCAGCGGGGCATTTACTGCAGCAGACAAGGCCGCAATAGAGCGGGCGGAGAATGCCATCGCTGGCGTTCCCAAGGTGACCGCCGTGCAGGATCAGGGGGTCTCGTCGGACGGTCGGGCCCGCAGAGCGGTCATCAATCTCGCTATCCCGTCGGCGTCGACTTCGCCAGATGCCGTCAGAACCATCAGTGCCGTGCGAACGGCCATCGCATCGGCCGGTGCCCCGCCGGGTCTCGTCCTCCACCTGACCGGTCCGGCGGCACAGGCCATCGACCAGCAGGCCCAGCAGTCGAAGACCCAGACCCTGACCGAGCTCCTGTCGGTGCTCTTCATCCTCCTTCTCCTGTTCCTCACCTTCCGGGCATTTCTGGCCCCGTTCATCGCCCTGCTGCCCTCCGCAGTGGCGCTCATCGCAGTAGAGCCGGTCATCGCCGCATCGACCCGTCTGGGCGTACAAGTGTCCGACCTGACCCCGATCCTCCTCGTAGTGGTCCTGCTCGGCGCAGGAACCGACTACGGGCTCTTCCTCATCTTTCGGGTCCGCGAGGAGATCCGGCGCGGGCGGACACCGTTCGACGCCGTGGCCTTCTCCCTCGCCAAGGTGGGCGAGTCGATCACGTTCTCCGGGCTCATCGTCATCGCCGCCCTGTCGACGGGGGTGATCGCCACCTTCGGGCTCTATCAAGGGTTCGGTCCGGCCCTCGCCATCGGCATCGCCATGGCACTCCTCGCCAATCTCACCCTGCTCCCCGCGCTGCTCGCCATCTTCGGCAAGGCCGTCTTCTGGCCACGCATCCCGGTTGCGGGCCAGACCACCGGCGGGCTCTGGGGCAGGATCGCCGGCCGGGTCGTCGGTCGGCCCGCCCTTACGCTCGGCATCGGGGTGGCATTCCTGGTCGGCCTGTCTCTTGCCTTACTGGCATACTCCCCCACCGGATTCGGAAGCCAGTCCCTTCCGGCTACGACCGACTCGGGGCGTGGCCAGGCACTCCTCACCGCCCACTACCCGTCGTCCGAGTCGGATCCGACCAACGTGCTCTTCCGACTGCCCGTATCGGCATGGGACGAGCCGTCGGTGCTGGCCACCGCACAGCACGGACTCCGCTCTTCGGGGCAGTTCTCGTCCGTCACCGGAATCCTCGACTCCAACGGGACCCCGGTGACCCCTGACGAGCTGGCTGGCGCACGTACGCAGCTGCGTTCGTACGGCCCACCAGGGTCCTTGGCGACAGTCCCACCAGCCGGGTACACAGGCGGGATAGCTGCCTACCAGGCCTACAAGGCGTCCGGGCAGTACCTCACCCCTGACGGTCGGACGTTGCTGTTCTTGACCTCGCTGGCAGCCGGGCCATCGACGAGCACGGCGGCGGCCTCGGCCATGCCCGACATCAGAGCAGCAGTGGACCGGGTGGGACGGTCCATCAGGGCGACCGATTCAGGCGTCGACGGCTATGCGGCCGTAGCAGCAGACGTCGGCACCCTTTCGACGAACGACCTGATCCGGATCATCCCCATCGTCATGCTGGTGCTCGGCCTGCTCCTCGCCGTCGTGCTGCGCAGCCTGGTGGCCCCGATCTACCTGGTGGCCAGCGTGGCGCTCTCCTATCTGGCCTCATTGGGCTTCGCCGTGCTCGTCTTCGTGATCATCGGCGGCCAAGACGGGATCAACTTCGTATTGCCGTTCTTCATGTTCATCTTCATCATGGCCCTGGGGCAGGACTACAACATCCTGGTCATGACCCGGATCCGCGAGGAAGCCCACCATGCGCCGATCCGCATCGCCGTCCGCAATGCCGTCGGGGCGACCGGCACCACCGTCACGTCCGCCGGTCTCATCCTGGCCGGGACGTTCGGGGTGCTGACCGCCACCGGCGATACCCAGGTCGTGGAGATCGGCGTCGGGCTCGCCGCAGGGATCCTGCTGGACACCTTCGTCGTCCGCACGCTGCTCGTCCCTTCGGCCGCCGTGCTGCTCGGACGGTGGAACTGGTGGCCGTCGCTCCTTTTCCGTACGGACCGTGACCACGGATCGGTGGTGCCCGAACCCGAGTGGCTCATGGCTCATCCAGCAGGCGGCCAAGGGGAACTCACGGGACGGTCGGACCCCAACCTGGACCGAGTACGGTGATCGGGCGTGGCCAGCCGACCCAAACCCACTGAGCGACCGACCGTGGTCCTCCTCGTCCGCCACGGCAGGACGCCGACCACCGGACAGGTGCTGCCTGGTCGGGCGGCCGGCCTTCATCTGTCCGACGAAGGGACTGCGCAGGCCGAGGCCGTAGCTGAACGCATCGGGCTGCTTGCCGATGGAACGCACGGCGGTCCGGTCGCCGTCTACGCCTCGCCGCTCGAGCGGACCACCGAGACGGCTCGGCCCATCGCCCGGCGCCTCGGGCTGCGAGTGCGCTCGGACCGCGGCCTCCTCGAGTGCGACTTCGGCGAGTGGACCGGGGGCAAGCTCTCCGACCTGGCCAAGAAGCCCGAATGGGCGACCGTGCAGCGCAACCCGAGCGGCTTCCGCTTCCCTGCTGGCGAGTCGTTCCTGGAGATGCAGACCCGGATGACCTCGGCGCTGGCCCGCTTGGTCGAGCGCCACCGGGGCGAGACCATCGTGGCCGTCTCGCATGCCGACCCGATCAAGGCGGTCGTCGCTCAGGCGGCAGGTACCCCGCTCGATCTCTTCCAGCGCCTGACCGTGGCCCCGTGCTCAGTATCAGCTCTGGCGTACACCGGCCACGGTCCGTATGTACTGACCGTCAACTCGACCGACTCGTTGACGGCACTGGCGATCGCATGATGCACCGGTGCCACGGCCCCTCGGCCAGGTGCGACGACCCGAACGATGACGGGCGGGCCGCGAGTGACCGCCCCCACAGAGAGGACGGCGCGTGACCGACGCCTTTGACCTGGCCGCCGATCGACTGTGCGTTGGCACGGTCGGACAAGTCGGGAGCCGCCTGTTCCTGATCCAATGCCGACAGGGTGAGACCTTGTTGACCCTGAAGGTGGAGAAGCAGCAGGTGTCCGCCATGGGTGAGCTCCTGGCGCGTGTGGTCAAGGACCAGCAGCGCCCAGGGCACCTGCCCGACGACCAGGCGCTCGAACAGCCCGTCGAGCCGGCATGGGCCGTCGGGACCATCGGGGTCTCGTTCGACGAATCCGAGGACCGGGTCGTCCTTGTCATCGAAGAGCTCGTCCCCGAGGGCGAGGTCGGGGCGATCGCCCGGGTCTCGATCACCCGGGAGCAGGCTGCAGCCTTCACCATCCAGGCCACCCGGCTCATCGAATCCGGTCGCCCGCCCTGCCCGTTGTGCGGCTCCCCATTGGACCCCTCAGGACACGAATGTCCCCGGACGAACGGCCATCGACCACCGGTCGTGTGAGCGGCTGGCGGCCTGACTCCGGACCCACACTGGAGGAGGCCGTCGAGCTGCTCGCATCCCGTGAGCTGACGATCGAGGGCCGCCTGCCCTGGAGTTCCAACCTCACCTACCTGGTGACGCTGGAAGGGACCGAAGGCGCCGCTGCCGGCAGCGGCCCCGTGCAGGCCGTCTACAAGCCCCACCAGGGCGAGCAGTCACTGTGGGACTTCCCCGACGGCTTGTTCCGACGTGAGGCGGCAGCCCACGTGCTGTCAGAGGCACTGGGCTGGGGGGTGATCCCTCCGACGATCGTGCGCGAGGACGCACCGTTCGGACCTGGCTCGCTCCAGCTGTTCATCGAATCCGACTACGAGCAGCACTACTTCACCCTGTTGGAAGAGGGCGGGCGTGAGGACGAGCTCAAGGTCTTCTGCGCGTTCGACATCGTCGCCAACAATGCCGACCGCAAGAGCGGCCATGTGCTGTATGCCTCGGACGGTCGTCTCTGGGGAATCGACCACGGCCTGTGTTTCCACGAGCAGCACAAGCTCCGTACGGTCATCTGGGACTTTGCTGACGAGGAGGTCCCACAGCTACTGGTCGCCGACCTTCGGCGGTTCGTGGCCCAAGGTGTGCCGGCTGGCATGGAAGAGCTGCTTTCCGAGGCGGAAGCAGAGGCGATGCTGGATCGGGCCGCTCAGTTGGCCGATATCGGATACTTCCCCGAGCCGTTGGGCGATCGCCCCCCGTACCCCTGGCCCCTCGTCTGACCGAGCCGAAGGCCCTCAGGTCCGCCTCGCCGTGCCGCCGATCCCCGGAGCGAGCTCGATGCGCAAGTTCCCCTGCATGGCCTCGATGACGGCCTTGGCCAGGCGGGCCCCGCCGCCAGGGGAGAGATGGATCCCGTCAGGAGTCCGGACGTTGACGACTGCACCCGATGCATCCGGGAGGTAGGCGGCGTAGTTGTGGTGCTGGTCTCCGAGGGCAGGCGTCGACGACAAGTAGGCGGCCCCGCCTTGCGCTGTCTGGGCTACCTGGGCCTGCACCAGCCCGTTGAGGTGCTTCAGCGAAGCGTCGAGTCCGGGATCCTCCATCGGGGGCATCCCCACCCACAGGACATGGGCACCAGCAGCATTTGCCTCAGCGATGAAGGCCGCGACCCGGGCGGAGTAGGCCTCGTCCCAGCCCGGTTGGCCGAACTGGATGCTTCCATTTGCCGTGACCAAGCCCTGAGGGTCGTTGGCCCCGACCATCACCACCACCAGCTGCGACTGCTGGTTGGCCAGGTCGACCTGGAGTTCGGCCGGCCAGTTGAAGTAGTCGGGACGAGAGAGCCCGGTGTCGATGCGACCGTCGAGGTAGCTGGCCACGTTGCCGTAGGCACTCAGCGCGTTGACCAGCGGCTGGCCCAGGTCGAGACCGACCGAGTCACCCAGGACGAGCACCCGCAACGGGGTGGCCGGGGTCGGGTGGTAGTTCAGGGGCGGCAGCGTGGTCGGCGTGGTCGATCCGCTCGTTGTCGCTGGCAGCGGCTTGGGCTTCGCCCGATGGATCGGGACGGCCAGGGCGGGCCCGCCCCCTGGGCTACGTCCGAATACCTCGTCGGTCCAGCCCACCACATTGGACGCTCCGACCGTGCGGCTGAGCGCAGCCACGGGTCCCACCACATCCATCGAAATGGTCCTTCTGGCTCCCAAGGGTGATACCTGAGCCGAGTGCTGGAGGCTCGGTGCATCGAGAAGGAACCACAATCCGAAACAGACCGTCCCGATGAACAGCACGCGCGTCCACGGGACCCCCGGGAAGGGCAGCCGCTCCCAGAACGAGTGGTCGAGACATCCGCTGTGGTCGGTCCGTCCCGGTTTGGCTTCGGGAGGTCGATACGACTCCGGGTCCGACCAGTCGTAAGGGGCGTCCTCGGGGAATTCGGCGTCCGAATCAGGAGCCGGCGAAGTTGAAGGCGATGGCGAAGGCGGCGTGCGGCGCAGCAACGGGCTCACGGTCAGAACCGGTAGTAGATGAACGGAGCCACGCCTTGGGGCCCGAGTGTTGTGATCGCCAATAGCACCAGACCAAGTATGCCTCCCTGAATCAGCGGGCGGCGGTCGGCAAAGCCCCGCTGGACTACAGCGAGCCAGTTGTCCGGCAGGTACTGGCTCGCAATGCCGGCGGTAATGGCGAGGGCTGCGAGCGGAGTGACCAGAGGCGAAGAGCCCCAGCCGACCACGAGCCGGCTGAGCATGGCGAATGCATTGCCCACCGTATCGGCGCGGAAGAACAGCCACCCGAGACAGACCACCTGGAAGGTCACGAACCGAGCCCAGGCCACCCGGCGGCGCCCGACGGGCTCGGGCGGCAACCCGTGTGCAACCCGCGCAGCCCGGCGGCGGCGGCCGATGATCTGCCCTACGCCGTGGTAGGCGCCCCAGATGACGAACGTCCACGATGCCCCGTGCCACAGGCCCCCGAGCACCATGGTGACCATGACGTTGAAGGAGATGCGCTTCTCGGACCCGTGATTGCCGCCGAGAGGGATGTACAGGTAGTCGCGCAACCAGAACGACAGCGTGATGTGCCACCGACGCCAAAAATCCTGGAGGTCGAGCGCCGTGTAGGGCCGCCGGAAGTTGACGGGGAACCGGAATCCCATCAGCAGGGCCAGCCCGATGGCGATATCGGTGTAGCCGCTGAAATCGGCATAGATCTCGACGGCATAGCCCCAGATAGCGAACAAGACCTCGAGTGCGGAGTGCTGGTGGGGAGCCGCGAACACCGGGTCGACGACGTAGGCCGACAGGTACGACGAAAGGACCACCTTCTTCGCCAGGCCGGCGGCGATGAGCCAGAACGCTTCCACATAGTGGACGTCTTTCGGGTCACGCATCGAGCGGATCTGCGGGAGGAGTTCGGTGCCGCGCACGATGGGTCCGGCGATGAGGTGCGGGAAGAACGCCAAATAGACGGTGACGTCGATTCCCCGGGCAGGACGGAGCACCCCACGGTAGATGTCGACCACATAGCTGATGGCCATGAATGTGAAGAAGGAGATCCCGATCGGGAGTGTCAGCGTCAGCAGGGGGATCGGTCGACCGAGGCCGAGCGCGTGGGTGACGTTGTCCACGTTGACGGCGACGAACCCGAAGTACTTGAACCAGACCAGCAGACTCAGCAGGAGGGCGAGCGTGACCCAGAGCGTCACGCGCCGCCGGGTCCCCGTTGCTGGGTGGATCAGGGCACCGCCGACGAAGGCGATACCGGTCGACGCGGCGAGGAGGAAGATGAACCGCCAGTCCCACCAGGCGTAGAAGACGTAGCTGGCCAGCACCATGAATGCCTTCCATGGCCCCGCGTAAGGGACTAGGAGCCACTGCACCGTGAAGACCACGGCGAAGAAGATGGCAAAGTCAATGGTGGGAAAGAGCACGGCTACTTCGTTCGGAATCGGGATGGGTGCCAAGTGCCGCCCGCAGGTGGCACACGTGCGCACGCTACCCCGTGCGCCTCGTCCGGCCGGTGATCACTTTCGACTCCTCGTGGCGAGCTCGGCACGAGTAGGAGTTGGACCGGTCGGATCGCCACGATGGAGACCAGGTGAGTGGGACCGAACGCGCCACGACCCGCGGCCGGAGCCACGGGTCGTGATCGTTCATTGCCGCTCGGCACCTTCCCCGTGCGGGTGTGGCGCCGGAGACGTCAGTTCCGGGCCTGAATGGCCTCGATCAGCTTCGGGATGATCTTGTGAACGTCGCCCACGATGCCGAGGTCGGCGACCTGGAAGATCGGCGCGTCCTGATCCTTGTTGATGGCGACGATGTTCTTCGAGTTCTTCATGCCGACCATGTGCTGGGTGGCGCCGGAGATTCCGCAGGCCATGTAGACGGTGGGCTTCACCGTCTTGCCGGTCTGACCGACCTGGTGCGAGTATGGGACCCATCCTGCGTCCACGATGGCCCGGCTGGCGCCAGCAGCACCGTGCAAGAGGCCAGCGAGCTGCTCGATCAGGACGTAGTTCTCCTTCTCGCCCAGGCCGCGGCCACCGGAGACGACGACTTCCGCCTCGTCCAGCTTGGGTCCGGTGCGCTCTTCGACGTGGCGGGCCACGATGCGAGCAGCGTTCGATGCGCCCGTGTCGGGTGCAGGGGCAGCGACGACGGCCGCCGGTGCTCCTCCAGATGCCTCGGCTGGGAACGACTTGGCCCGGACGACGAAGATCCCAGGACCCTCGGACGTGAAGCGGGTCGTGAGGATCTCGGCACCACCGAAGATGGCGTGCTGGCTGGCGAGTCCTCCGTCAGCCTCGGCGAGGCCCACGACGTTGGTCAGCACCGGGCGGTCGAGCTTGACCGACAGCCGGCCGGCGACGTCACGGCCGTCGTAGGTGGCAGGCAGCAGGACGGCGTCGGGCCCCGTGCCGGCGGCAACTGCTGCCGCGATCGACGCAGCAACTGGTGCTCCCGGGAGCCCACCTCCGAGGTCGCCCACATCGTGGACCGTGGTGGCGCCGTACTCGCCGAGGATGCCGGCAGTAGATGCTCCCTCACCCCAGACGACGGCCTCGACGGCGCCCGCAAGGGTGCGTGCATGGCTCACGAGCTCGAGCGATGCGGTGGTTGGCGAGCCGTCGACGACTTCGGCGACGACCCAGATCTTAGCGATGGTCATGTGCGTGTTCTCCTGTTACCGGCCCTAGAGGACCTTGAGCTGCTCGAGGAACTCGATCACCCGCAGGTGACCCTCTCCCTCGTCGACGACGATCTCACCAGCGGCCCGGGCATCGGCGGGGGCGACGTTGGTGATCTCCTGACGGGCGCCGGCGAAGCCGACCTGTCCGACATCGATGCCAAGATCGGCAACGGTGAGGTTCTCGACCGGCTTGGACTTCGCGGCCATGATCCCCTTGAACGAGGGGTAGCGAGGCTCGACGACTCCGGCCGTCACGGTCACGATGGCGGGCAGCGGGCACTCGACCTCGTCGTAGCCGGCCTCGGTCTGGCGCTCGACCTTGACCGAAGAACCGGTCACCTCCACCTTCTTGGCGAAGGTCACCGAGGGAAGGCCGAGGAGCTCGGCGATCTGCACGGGCGTGGTTCCCGTGTAGCCGTCCGATGACTCGGTCGCGGCCAGGATCAGGTCGGGCTCGGCCCGCTTGATGGCGGCAGCGAGGACCTTGGCGGTCCCAAGTGCATCGGTGCCGGCAAGAGCCGGGTCGCTGACCAGGATGGCCTTGGCGGCACCCATGGCCAACGCCGTGCGAAGTCCGGAGACCTCACCGTTGGGGGCCATCGAGACCAGAGTCACCTCGCCCTCACCAGCGGCATCGACGAGCTGCAGCGCCATCTCGACGCCGTAGGCATCGGAATCGTCCAGGATCAGCTTTCCGTCACGGACAAGGTTCTTGGTCCCGGGATCGAGCGCTGGCGGAGCAGCGGGATCTGGGATCTGCTTTACACAGACAACGACGTTCATGACAGAGCATTGTTGACGAAAACAGACCGGTTCGACCAATTGGGACACCGTCCCTGGTCAGGACACTCGTCCGAGGGCGGAGTCAGGACCCGTCGACCACCTGGCGCGCCATCGCTACGTCGTCGGTGACGACGGTGTTGACACCGGCCTCGAGCACTGCATCCAGGACCTTCCGATCCGCCACCGTCCAGGCGGCAACAGCCAGCCCTGCAGCGTGCGCTGCATCCACGGAGTCGGCCGATACGAGCGGGACCGGGAGGTGGATGGCGGCGCATCCGAGTTCGAGTGCCCCGGAGATGGCCTCCGCCACGTCGAACGAGGGGAGGACCAAGAGCCCCGTGCGGATGCCGGAACCGCTTGAGCGGACCGCTAGGAGGGCGCCCGACCAGAACGACGAGATGATCACCTGGTCGGCCGCTCCGGCGGCGAGCACCAGCGCCACGACATCTCCCGAGCACCGGTCAGCGGGGTCGAAGGCCGATTCACCCGGAAGGTTCTTGATCTCGATGTTGACAGTCATGCCGGCACAGACATCCAATGCAGCGTCCAGGAGCGGCACGTACTCGGGCAGCTCGCTCGTCGCCAGCTCGTAGACGGCGCCGAGCCCGTCGATCCGGGGGTCGTGGTGGATGGCTAGGCCGCCGTCTGCGGTGAGTCGAACGTCGAGTTCGACCCCGTCGGCCCCCAATGCCCGCGCCCGCGTGAACGCCTCGAGGGTGTTTTCCCGCACGCCGGAACCAGGGTCCGGGCTACCGCGATGGGCTTGTACCGCTATCGATCTGTTCACCCTGTGCACTCTTTCCAACGCATGACGCGACATCTGGCCAAATGTCTCAAATCCCACGTCCGGGGCCCAAAAAGTGCTTGCAAGCGTGGGTATGGCTAGATACTGTAGTGAACGCACCCTGAACGGCCGGTGACACCTATAGCGTCGAGCCATGTGAAACAAATCACAAGTGGGTAGTTCGAAATCACGATCTGGAGGAATCAGCGTGGCCCTTATGTGGAATCGCACGGTCGAGTGGGACGAAGGTGACTGGAGGCAGTTCGCTGCCTGTCGGAGCACCGAGCCCGATCTGTTCTTCCCCATCGGGACGACCGGCCCCGCCGTCGACCAGATCGAGTCGGCCAAGCGTGTCTGCCGCAGTTGCGAGGTCCAGGACACGTGCCTCGACTTCGCCCTGGCCACGAACCAGGAGTCTGGCGTCTGGGGTGCCACCTCAGAAGAAGAGCGTCGCAAGTTGCGCAAGGCGTGGCTGGCCGCCCGCCGCCGAGCCTCCTGAGCCTCCTGAGCCTCCTGAGCCTCCTGGGCCCCCTGGGCCTCTCCCCCGCCTTCGCCTCCTGAGCCTCTCCCGGGTCACTAGTCGCGCACCACAGCCCGTCACACGGCCCGACACACGGCCCTCATGACCTGACCGAGCATCCTTGCGGCGAAGCGCTACAGGCCGATCGGCTGAGGCTCTCGAACCGGCAGTTCGATAGAAACCAAGGTGCCGTTCTGTCCTGACCCGTCGGCCCCGCGGTTGCGCATCGTGATGCTCCCGTCCAGCTGACTTCGGACCAGATCCCGGACGATGGACAGCCCCAGGCTCTGGGTATCGTCGATGTCGAAACCCTCTGGCAGGCCCGACCCGTCGTCGAGCACGTCCACCCGGAGCACCCCGCCCTCTGCCTGGAGATCCACACGGATCGTGCCCGTCGGCTCCCGGTCGCCGGAGTCAGGCACACCATCGTCTTCGCCCTCTGCCTCGAAGTCCAAGAACGCGTGCTCGATCGCGTTCTGCACCAGCTCGGCGAGGACAACAGCGAGCGGAGTCGCCACGTCCGCTGGCACCTCACCTAGGCCGCCCGTCACCTCGAACTGCAAGTGGTGCGAGACGACCGAGTCCTTGGCCATGCGGATCAGGGACGTCACGATCTCGTCGAAGGGGACCTGATCGCTCGGCTCCCGGGACAGGATCTCGTGGACGATGGCGATTGAACGAACTCGCCGTTCTGCCTCGAACAGCGCGACACGGCCGCCTCCGGGAGGGAGCCGGCGGGCCTGGAGCCGGAGGAGGGCTGAAATCGTCTGGAGGTTGTTCTTCACCCTGTGGTGCACTTCGCGGATAGCGGCGTCCTTGGACAAGAGCAGCCGGTCGAGCCGTCGGACGTCGGTCACGTCACGCAGCAGCACGATGCATCCGGTCACCTCGTCCGCCTGGATGAGAGGGATGCAGTGGAGGAGCACGGTGACATCAGGTCGGCGCTCGACCTCCTCCACTACTGGCAGGGCGGATGCCAGGGCCCACTCGATCGCCGACTCCTCGATCCCGAGATCGGTCAGCCGCCTTCCTTCGATCTGCGAGTACATGCCCATCCGGTGGAGGGCGTTGGTGGCATTAGGGGAGGCGTAACGAACCCTGCCTTCCTCGTCGACGAGGACCACACCGTCACCGACGCGGGGCGCCTCTTCGGTCGCCACCTCCTCGCTGGGGAACGGGAAGGCCCCTTCGGACAGCATCACTGCGAACCGGTTGAACACGTCCCGGTAAGTGCGCTCGAGGTGGCCGGGGCGGCGCCCCGCACCAGCCGACATCCGAGCCAGCACGGCAACGGTCTCCCCTTCGCACCGCACTGGGATGCAGTGGAGCCGGACAGGCTCGCTCCCTGGTTCGAGCACCATCTCCCCGCGCGCCGACTCGCCGGTCTCGAAAGTGAGGACCACCAGGGGCCACACGTCGACGTCAACCGTCTGGCCCACCAGGTCCTGTTCGACCACTGTCGAGCTGTTCGACGGTCGCATCTGGCCCAGGATCACTAGCTCTTGACCACCCGGCCGAGGGTCGGACGGGTCCGGTGCCATCGGCGCCATGAGGACGAGGTCGGAAAAGGAGAGGTCGGCCAGGATGCCCCAGGTCCCGAGTAGGCGCTGCAGATGGGCCAGCTGGTCATCGTCGAGGTTGGTGCGCTCAAATGCGAGCTCAGCGGGCGTGGCCACGGTCAGCCGTTCCCGGGGCCGGGCTGGTCAGAAGAATCGGGTGTGACCTGCTCGGGGGATGCCGGGGCCGGGGCCACGGCGACCTCATGGGGCTGGCGCTGGCGGTAGCCGCGCAAGGTGTCGACGCCGGCCGCCGTGAGCAGTCCACGGAGATCGTCGGCGCGTTCAGCGACATCGGGAAGGGTGTGGGCATCCGACGCCGTCGTCAACGGCACGCCCTGCTCTACGAAGCGCCGAAGGAGCGGCGGGGCCGGGTACTCCTCGCCGACCGGCTTGCGCCAACCGGCCGAGGAGACTTCGGCGGCCATTCCCGAACGCACTGCGGCCTCGGTGATCCTGTCGTAGAACTCGTCGGGGACCACCGGGACCCGACCGGCGATCTTCACGAGGTCAGGGTGGGCCAGGACGTCGCACACTCCGGATGCCGCGAGCTCTTCGACAGCACGGGTGTATTCGTCCCACACGTGGTCGATGGCACGATGGTCCCATTCGGCCAGGACCTGGGGGTCGGACAGGACGTCGAAACGCCAGGTCCCGAGCCAGTGCACCGAACCGAGCAGTACGTCGAACGGATAGCCGTCGAGCAGATCGGCGACGTCCTCCATCCGGTCTTGGTAGTAGTCGACTTCGAGTCCGAGAACGACAGGGAGGCCAGCGGCCTTGACCGCTTCGACCACCTCCACGTAGTCATCGAGGTCTACTCGGGCATGGTGGTCCCAGTAGGCAGCCATCCCTGGTCGGAGGGCGTCGCCGGGGAGATCGTTCCAGAAGCCACCAAGTCGGTCCTTGGCCTGGGTGAACCGAAACAGGTGCTCGGTGACGGCGATCTCGGTGATCCCTCGAGCGGCAGCGATCTCGCAGTATGCGGCCACCTGCTCGACGGTGGTCTGTGCATCGCTCTGGCTGTGGGGCCACAAGTGGAGGTGGTAGTCCAGCACGCTGGTGATCGGTCCTTTCAGAGCCGGCGGCACGAAGTGCGCCGGTGGGGGCTTGGGCGAGGCGGGCCCGGTAGGCGGGTCGGGTGGGTGGGCGTGGGAGAGGGGGGCGGGTCCGGTAGGCGGGTCGGGTAGGCGGGTCGGGTGGGTGGGGCGAACTCAGGGTGCCCGGCGGACGAGGGTGACCCCGTCGCGCACAGTGGCCTGGACGACGACGACTCTCGGGTCCGTGGCCAGGGTGTCGTTGAACACCCGAAGGGCTTCGGTATCCTCCGATCGATCCGACGGGTCGAGGATACGTCCCGACCAGAGGGTGTTGTCGGCGACGATCAGGCCCCGAGGGGAGAGCTTCGGGAGCACCGCTTCGAAGTAGTCGAGATACGAGACCTTGTCGGCATCGATGAACACCAGATCGAACGGACCGGGCAGGGACCTGATCGTTGCCAGCGCGGGACCTTCGATCACATCGATCTGCTCGGCATAGGGGCTTGCCGCTATGTGGCGACGAGCGAACTCGGCGTGCACCGCCGAGATCTCGCAGGAGATGATCCGCCCCCCTGGGGCCAGGCCTGGGGCCATCGACAGTGCCGAGTAGCCGCCGAAGGTCCCGATCTCCAGCACCGAGGTGGCGGACAGGGCGAAGGTGATCATCTCCAAGAACCGACCTTCGAGCCGACCGACCATCATGTGGGGCGAGTCGAGCGTCGTGAGCACCTCCACAGCCAGTGATTCGAGGTGCTCGGGCGGGGCGGTGGTGTGTGCGGCGGCGTAGGCCTCGAGTGCCGGGTCGACGATGTCGGTCACCCTCGCATCGTACGGCCCGCCAGGAACAGCTGCTACCAGGGGTCCCTAGCTCCAGATCTGCTCGCCGAGGCGGAGCAGTCCCGAGAGGTCGTAGATGTCTGTGTCGAAGAACGGCACCGTCACCAGGACCTCCGGTGTGACGGCGAGGGAGGCCCGTTCTTCCATTTCGCGCAGGGCGATCACCTGGAAGTTGAGGTAGCTGTCGGCGACCTCGGTCAGCACCCGTGCGATCTGGACCGGATCGCCCAGGGACGGGTTGCCCGCGCCGACTGCTGGCGCAAGGGCGGCAGCGATGTCCTCGGCTCGATCCTTCATCGCCTCGGCCACCTTGGTCCCCGCCCTGCCTTGGAGGTAGTCGGGCAAGACCTTGTTGAGGACGATGGCACCGAGGTGGAGCTTGCGGGCCGTCAGCTGTTCCGCAAAGAACTCGGCCTCACGCAGTGGAGTCGCCTCCAGTGTCGACACAACCACGAACGTGGTGCGCCGGTCCGACAGGAGCCTGCCTACGGCCTGGGAGCGCTCGACGAACCCGTCGTACATCGTCTGGAAGAGGATGAAGAACTCGGAGATGTCCGACATGAACTCTGTTCCCAGGATCCGATCACTGATCTGGTAGAAGGGCTTGGTGGCGACGTTGATCAGCTTGGACCGGTACGGAACGATCAGCCAGCGCAGCAAACGCGAGGAGAAGAAGTCGGCCAACCGTTCGGGTGCATCGAGGAAGTCGAGGGCGTTGCGGGTGGGCGGGGTGTCGACCACGATGAGGTCGTATTCGCCAGCCGAGTGGATCTCGTAGAGCCGCTCCATGGCGATGTAGTCGTGGCTCTGGATGAATCGCCCCGAGATGTTCTGGTAGAGCGGATTGGCCAGGATCTCGTCGCGTGTCTGCTCATCGGGCGCATGATGGCTGATGAGAGAGTCCCACGACTCTTTCGTGTCGAGCATGGCGGCCCACAGCTCGCCTCGGGGCTTCACCCCGGCCGCCTTGAAGGCGGCGTCCGGCACCCGGTGCTCCGTGTTGCCAATTCCGTCGAGACCGAGGGCGTTGGCGAGGCGCTTGGCCGGGTCGACCGTCAAGACCAGCACCTTGGACCCGTGGTTGACCGCCGCCATTAGCGCCGAGGCGGCCGCCGTGGTGGTCTTTCCGACTCCACCGGGCCCGCAGGCCACCACGATCTCCTTGGTGGCCAGCAAGCTGTCCATGGTCGGCGTCGGCGCGTCGACCGCCTTAGTCGGCGCCTTGGGGGTGCGAGCAGCCATCAGTACCCCAGTTCCTCGCCCAGCGACTCGGCGACCTGCCGGGTCGTCCGCAGCCCGTGAGAGCGGGTGAACAGGAACGGCAGGTAGAGCATCGGCACGGTCGGATCGATCCCCTCGCGCAAGCGTTCGAGATGCGTGGAGCGGGTGCGCCGCATGGTGACCGCCAGCCGGGCGGCATCGAGCACGGGGGCTGCGTTTCCATCGACGAGCCCGTCGAGCTCGGCCAGAGGTCCTGGGGCCGCAAGTGCCTCGAACACGGCTTCCTCCTGGCGTCCGAAGAGTTCGGGAAGCACCCGATTCACCACCACTCCGGCCAGTTCGACCGTCGTCTCCTCGCGGACCCGCACAGCCAGCTCGATCGTCTCGGTCACCGGCATCTCCTCGGGGGTGCACACAGCGAGCAGTCCGGTGATGGTCGGGTCGGACAGCATCTCGAGCATCCAGTCGGTCTGTGTCCGGATCAGGCCGACCTTGACCAGTCCGTTGACGGCCTGCGGCGCGGCCAGCTGACCCACGATGTGGCCGGTCGCCGGTGCGTCGACCACCACCATGTCCCAGTCTCCGTCGCGCACTTCGAAGCAGAGCTTCCCAACGGTCAGGATTTCTCGGACGCCCGGAGCTGCGGTGGCCAGGAAGTCAAAGGCCCTGGCCACCGGACCGATCCGGCCGACGATGGGGATGCGGAGCTGGAGCTTCAAGTACTCGCGGAGCGAGGCCTCGGTGTCCATCGTCATGGCGAAGAGCCCGGGCTGGACCTCTTTCTCCTTGAACCCGGTGGGCGGCGCTTCGTAGTACCCGGCGAGCTCACCCTTCGCGTCGATCTCGCAGATCAGCACCTTCTTGCCCCGTGACGCGGCCAGCAGCGCGAGCGCAGAAGCGACCGTCGTCTTGCCGGTTCCGCCCTTCCCCGTGACGAACACGAGTTTGCGCTCCAGGATCGGCGTCAGCGGGTCAGTCGCCACCGCACCCCTGACGAGCAGAAGGGGAACTCCCTGCAGAAGGGCGTCGGATCAGGAGACTCCGAAACCGACCCGGCGGTCGGACGTCGGCGGGTCGAGCTCGACGTAGGCGACCTTGGCGGCCGGTACCCCGACCTGGCGGCCCTTACGGTCGGTCAACCAGAGGATCCGGCCTTCTTCGCCGAGTGCCTCCTCGATGTCGGCCAGGACCTTGTCTCGGTCAGCATCGTCGGGCAGCTCGATGTCGAGCTCCTTCATCGACTGCACGATCCCGATACGTACGTCCACCTGGCACGCTCCTCTCGAACCCGGCGGTCGGTGGGACCGCCCGGTAGCCCTGACGATACAACCCCGCCGGGCCTCGCCGTCCCGGCGTCGCACCCATGGGGCACACTGGCGGTATGGATGGCGAGACAGCGGGCCCTGGGACGACGGGGATAGTGCCCCGATCGGGGCCGGCAAAGGAGTCGGCAGGCCAGTCGGCAGGCCAGTCGGAAGACCAGTCGGCAGGCCAGTCGGCAGGCCAGTCGGCAGACCAGTCGGCAGACCAGTCGGCAGACCAGTCGGCAGACCAGTCCGCAGAAGAGTTGACGGAGCGACCGTTGGAAAACGAACGGAACCGCAGGTGGGCAGCGACCATGGCCGGCCACGGTGGCGACGGCATCACATTCGCCCACGGTGACAGCCGTGCAACCACCGGGGCAGATCTGCCGGCCGCGGGCTTCGACCGGACGGCCCGTGAAGCACTAGAAGCGGAGCAGCTTGCTCCAGGGGCCACCCACTCCGATGGGGCGGGCAACCGGGCGCGGGCAGAGGAGCCCGATCCGTGGCGCACCTGCTTCGAGCGAGACCGGGACCGGATACTGCATGCCCCGTCCTTCCGGCGGCTGGCCGGCAAGACCCAGGTATTCGTGTTCCCCGACGACCACCAGCGCACTCGGCTCACCCACGCACTCGAAGTAGCGCAGGTGGCGGTCGGAATCGCCCGGGCCTGCCGGCTCAACGTGGCCTTGGCCGAGGCCATCGCCCTCGGCCACGACTGCGGCCACGGCCCCGGGGGACACGCCAGCGAGGATGCACTCACTCCCTTCGTCAACGGGGGGTTCGACCATGCACCCTGGGGTGCGGACGTGTCACTGGCCTCGCTCAACCTGTGCGAGGAGACCCTCGACGGCATCAGGAACCATTCCTGGTCACGACCAGCGCCGTCCACGCCCGAGGGCGAGGTCGTCAGCTGGGCCGACCGGATCGCCTACGTGTGCCACGACTTCGAGGACGCCGTGCGCAGCGGCATCGTCACCCCCGCCGCCCTCCCCCGCATCGTCCGCGAGCGGTGCGGGGACCGCCGGGGACAGCAGCTCGGAACGTTCATCGATGCACTTGTCAGCACCACGTTGCGCACCGGCCGGATCGGCATGGCAGAGGGCGAGGCGGAGGCTCTGGCCGCATTCCGGGCCAGCAACTACGAGCACATCTACCTCCGGCCGAGCTCAGTGGCTCAGGGCGAGGCCGTGGTGCGAGTGCTCCAGGCACTCGTCGAGCATTTCGGCGACCGACCCCACCTCATCCCCTCGGCCGGTCCGGATGTCAGCGGACTCTCCGGCGGTGAGCCAGGAGCGGTGCATGCTGCCGTCGCCTATGTGGCCGGCATGACCGACCGCTTCGCGTTCTCCCAGGCCGTCGCCCTCCTCGACTGGGATCCGTCCAAGCTGCCGGTTGGGATCGGAGTGACCGGGCGGTTCTGAACGCACGCACCGCGATGAGTTGACCTGCTGGCTGGAGGTTCAGCTCGAGAGCCAGTTGATGGTGAAGCCGCCTCCACTCGAATCGAGCGCCGAAGTCGAGGCCTTGACCGTGGTGCCCTTCTTGTTCTTGGTCATGGTGATCTTGCTCGCCGACAGACCTGACATGGCGACCGGTAGGCCATTCACCGTTGCGCCGCGGAACGACACCGAGCCGAAGTCGGCCAGAGGAAGCGGCTTGCACCTGCCGTTCGAACACGACGTCGGCGCCTCTGCGATCCACTCGGCCGAGGCACCTAGCGTCGGGGCTGATGCCACTTGGGTCGCCAGATAACTCCAGTGACTCGCTCCACTACCCGCATCGCTGATCGACAGGGTGTAGTTCGTCCCGGTGCCGCTCACGCTCGCGGACAGGACATCCCCGGGGTGCACCGGATAGTTCGCCGGGTCGAGGACGACGAGACCCGCCGGGTACATCTCGAACCAGGCGTAGTACAGGGGACCGCCTGGGGCCTTCTTCGTCCCCTTCGCACAGTCGGCATCGGTCCCGATCTGCTGCACAGTCGGGTCGTTCGACGCAAAGCCATCGATTCCGACCCAGAAGGCCGACTGCGTGAGTTTGTTCCCCGGGCATACAACCGAGGGCTGGGTCCAAGAACCGGCGACGCTGGTGACAGTGCTGCCCGTCGCCGCGAATCCGGCCCAATCAAGTGAGTTGGATGCGGACCGAGCCTTGCCGTGGCTCACGACAGTGCCACCGAGATCAGGCGCCCGCTGGCCGCTCGACGGAGCCTGGACGACGGCCGACGCGGGCACGGCGACAGCGAGCCCGGGGGTGACCCCGACCATGGCTACAGCCATCGCCACTGCTGCTGCGGCCCCAAGTGCACGCAGACCAGTTCCCAGGCCGACCTGCACCCTCACCGGCACCACCTCACGTTGTGCACGCCTGGATCATTGCCACGGTTCCCCCGAAAGAAGTAGTTATTGGCCCGGGACTTCTGCGCCAGCGAACAGGAGGCGGAGCATCCCGTTCGGGTGCCTCCTACGCACTACCGCTCGACACGAGCGGCTCAGGCGGACAAGACCCCCGAGAGGTTCACCTAGTTAAACGTTTCAATACCCGATCCGTTACGCAAGGACAGTTGCAGTTCGGTCGCCGCCCATGCCCGCAAACGGCACGGAGAGCGTGGAGGTGAGCCGCAACCGTCTCGACCGGAGCGTGCCGGTTTCGGGTCAACCCCGGTAGAAGGCCCTCGGGTCGTCCGTGCTGACGATGTCCTTGCCGAGCGGCGCGATGGCGGCCGCAGCCAGCTTGAAGTCGGCGATCCCGAGGGGGATCCCGATGATGGTCAGGCACAAGAGGACCCCGGTGACGATATGGGCGATCGCCATCCACAGCCCGGCCAGCAGGAACCACAGCACGTTGCCGACAACAGACCCGGCGCCAGCGTCGGGCTTCGGTACGAGCGTCCGTCCGAACGGCCAGAGAGTGAACGCTGCCAGCCTGAAGCTGGCGATACCGAAGGGGATGGTGATGATCAGGATGCACATCAACACACCGGCGATGACATAGCCGATCGCCAGCCAGAATCCGCACAGCACCAACCACAGGATGTTCAACAGGGTCTTCACGTTCCAAAGCATGTCACCCTCGAACACGTTGGGGGAACCAGGCAAACGAGGAGGAAGAACCGACATCCGTCGAGGGTGAGCCCCGTTGAGCAGCCCAGACGCCCGTCTTAGGCTCGTCACCATCGGGGCGGAACACCGATCGAGGAGGTCGTCATGGTCACCCGCGAAACACCACGAGCCATCAAGACCACACGCACTGCGATTGATGGCCTCCCGGAGGCAGCACGGCTCGAGACCGTCGCCGCGGTCTTCGCCCCCGCAATTGCCGCGCTGGTCGACCCCAAGGCACCGATCCGGTTCGGGTTCTGGGATGGGAGTGCCGTCGGTCCCGACGATGCCGTTGGGACCCTGCGGTTCCGTTCGCCGGATGCGCTCCGACGCATGGTGTGGGCCCCGGGAGAACTCGGCGTCGCTCGGGCGTTCGTCGCTGGCGACCTTTCCATAGAGGGGGACATCTTCTTGGTCCTGGCCGCCCTGCGCGACGGCGCACCGAAGGGCCTGCGCTCGATCGATGCCCGGACCTTGACCGCTATGTTTCGGGCCGCTGGGCGGCTCGGTGCTATCGGGGTGCCGCTTCCCCCGCCGCCAGAAGAGAGTCGGCCGGCCGGACGCATCCACTCCCCTGCCCGCGACGCCCGGGCCATCAGTCATCACTACGACGTCGGCAACGACTTCTACGAGCTAGTCCTTGGTCCGAGTTGGACCTACTCCTGTGCCCGCTTCGTCACCCCTTCCACCACCCTGGAAGAGGCCCAGGCGGCCAAGTACGAGCTCATCTGCCGCAAGCTCGGACTCGACGCACGCCCGGGATCACGGCTGCTCGACGTCGGCTGCGGATGGGGGTCGATGGCCATCCATGCTGCTCGCAACCATCGCGCCCACGTGGTGGGTGTAGCCCTCAGCCACGAGCAGGTGGACCGGGCCCGGCAGCGGGTGCGAGCCGCCGGTCTCGAGGACTCCGTGGAGATCCGTTATCAGGACTATCGAAATCTGTCCGGGGAGCAGTTCGATGCCATCTCGTCGATCGGCATGTTTGAGCACGTGGGCTCGGCTCGCACGGCCGAGTACTTCGCCACCCTGCGCGACCTGCTGGTCCCCACCGGACGCCTCCTCAACCACGCCATCTCGTCACCTGGCGGCTCGACGCTCGGCCCCCGCACCTTCATCGGTCGGTACGTCTTCCCGGACGGCGAACTCATCGACGTGGGCGAGGTCGTGCTCGCCATGGAGCGGGCCGGTTTCGAGGTTCGTGACGTTGAATCGCTACGCGAGCACTACGCCCGGACACTGCGCTGCTGGGTGGTGAACCTCGAGGCCCGCTGGGACGAGGCCGTGGCCCTGGTCGGCCGGTCCCGGGCCGACATCTGGAGGCTCTACATGGCCGGCTCGGCCCTCGGGTTCGACGACGGGGGAATCGCCGTGCACCAGGTCCTGGGAGTGGTGCCCGCCGCTGATGGGTCGAGCGGCATGCCTCGTACCCGGGGCGAGTGGGGCTGACCGGAAGGCCGAGTAGGGCGAGTAGGGCGAGTAGGGCGAGTGGGGCTGAGCCGGCAGCCCAGGAGCGCTACTTGACTGTGAGCTCCCGGCGGTAGACGCGGGCCGGGCCGAGTCCGGCGATGGTGGCGGCCAACTGGGCGAACACCGCAGCCGCTTCACCGTCAGGCTCCGCCACCACAATCGGCACACCGTCGTCTCCACCTTCGCGCAGGGCAGGCACCAGCGGCACCTTGCCCAGAAGCGGAACGCCGAGCTCCTCGGACAGGTTCTGGCCGCCGCCGCTGCCGAACAGCTCGTAGCGGGTGCCGTCGTCGCCAGTGAACCAGCTCATGTTCTCGATGACTCCGCGCACGGCCAGCTTCAGCTTGCGGGCTGCATACGCCGACCGCTGGGCCACCCGCTGGGCAGCGGGCTGGGGGGTCGTGACCACGAAGACCTCGGTCTTGGTGAGGTACTGGCCGAGCGACAAGGTCACGTCACCGGTGCCCGGGGGCATGTCGATCAGCAGAAAGTCCGGCTCACCCCAGTAGGCGTCTACGAGGAACTGCTCCAGGGCCTTGTGCAGCATCGGTCCGCGCCAGATCACCGGTGTGTCATCGGCCACGAAGAACCCCATCGACAGGCAACGGACTCCGTTCGCCGTGGGCGGCACGACGAGGTCGCCGATGATGAGCGGGTCAGTGCGCACCCCCAGCATCTTCGGCACCGAGAACCCGTAGACGTCGGCGTCGAGGATGCCGACGTCGTAGCCCGCCTGGGCCAGGGCGACCGCCAGGTTGACCGTGACCGACGACTTGCCCACTCCCCCCTTGCCGGAGGAGATCCCGAGGATCCGGGTCTTCGAACGGGGCTCCATGAACTTGTTGGGCCGTCCCTCCTCGTGTCCGAGAGACCCGCCACCACCGTGATCATGGCCGTGGCCGTCGTCGGCCGCGTGCATCACCCCGCCGTCGACGGCATCACCTCGCAAGAGCATCCGCAGGTGAGCTCGGGACTCCTCGTCCATGACCGACGTCTCGACGATGACCTCGTCCACCCCGCCCACCGAGGCGGCTGCAGCCCGAACCCGGGTCTCGAGTTCGTCGACCTGGGGGTACTGCGCCACGGGCAACGTCAGCTCGACGGTGACCTTCTTCCGCTTCGTCTGGACCCGGCCGACCATGCCCAGCTCCCCAAGCGGACGGCGCAGTTCGGGGTCAGCCACGTGGGCGACCGCTGCTGCGACCTGGGACTCATCGATGGACATGGGGGCTCTCCTGAGGGGAAATCGGCGTCCCCGGTACACTAGGGGACGTGCAGCCCGACCCGGACAGCCCCATCGCCCTTGTCGCGTCCGACTCGGACAGCCAGTTCGCCGCAGCGGTGACCGCGGTCACCTCCGCGTTCGGCGACCCAACCCGGCGGGAGATCTATCTTTTCGTGCGGGCGAACCCAGGAGCCACGGCGTCAGAAGTGGCGGCCCACTTCTCGCTCCATCCGAACGTGGCCCGCCATCACCTCGAGCGTCTCGCTGCCGGCGGGTATGTGGAGATCACCATGGAACGGCCGGCCGGGCACGGAGCCGGGCGACCGTCCAAACGCTTCCGGGCCATCGGGCACGACCCCACGCTCGACCTGCTGACACGCCGGGACGACCTGCTTGTCCTCCTACTCCAAGAGGCGCTCCAGATGCTCGGGCCTGTGGCCGCCGAGGGCATGGCCGAACGGGTCGGCGAGGAGTACGGACGGACGCTGGCCGGGCAGATGTCCCCCGGGGACAGCCAGCGATCGCTACGCACTGCCATGCACGCCATCGCCGACACGCTGGCCGCGCACGGGTTCGACGCCCACGCCGAAGACAACGGATCGACCACGACGGTCGTCGCCGACAACTGTCCGTTCGGTGATGCGGCATCGCAATACCCCGTGCTGTGCGCCGTCGATCGCGGCATGGTCAAGGGGCTGCTCGCCGGCCTGTGCGGCGACGACCCCGGCGCGGTACCCGTGGTCCTGTCTTCTTCGCGGGCCAAGGGCGACGACTCCTGCACCGCGGTGGTCTGACCGGAGATCGTGGCCCGCCACTACCTGGACCACGCGTCCACCACGCCGCTCCGTCCCGAAGCTCGAACCGCCATGCGCTCCTGGGACGACCTCGGAGTCACCGCTGACCCAGGACGGGTCCACACCGAGGGCCAGATGGTCCGTGCCGCCCTCGAAGAGGCTCGCGAGCAGGTGGCGGCGCTGTTCGACGTGCGCCCCCGCCAGGTGATCCTGACCTCGGGTGGCACCGAGTCCATCAACTCGGCCGTGTGGGGTGTGGTGGCCGGGATCGACCCAGCGGCGGGCGAGCAGTCAGCGGCCGGTTCGCCAAGCGGTTCGCCAAGCGGTTCGGCCAGCGGTTCGGCTCCGGTGGCATGCGCTGACGTGGAGCACTCGGCGGTGCGGGATGCCTCGGCACGCCACGGTGTCGTCGTCCGCATCGATGTCGACGGCTCTGGCCGGATCCACCCGGCAGCCGTTGCCGACGCCGTGGCCAGGTCCACCGCCGAATATGGCCGTGCCCCGGTCCTCGTCCACTGCCAGGCGGCCAACCACGAAGTCGGGACCGTCCAGGATGTGGCCGGCGTGGTGGAGCTCTGCCGAGCGCTCGGCATTCCGGTTCATGTCGACGCGGCATCGGCCGCCGGGTACCTGGGACTCGATCTCGGGGCCTCCGGTGCCGACCTGGTATCCGTTTCGGCGCACAAGCTGGGCGGCCCGGCCGGCATAGGTGCACTACTGCTCCGCCGCGGACTGCGGGTCGACCCGCTGCTGGTCGGCGGCGAGCAAGAGCGAGGACGCCGTGCCGGCCTGGAGAACGTCATCGGCGCCATCGGTTTCGGAGCCGCCGCCGCCGCACTGGCCGAGCCCGGGCGCCGGTCCGAGGAGGCCCAGACCGCTCGGCGTCACACAGAGCGCCTGTTGGAGGCTGCCTGTGCGGTCGACGGCGTCGTCCCCTATGGCGACACCATCGACCGGGTCCCGCACATCGTGTGTGTCGGGATCGCAGGGGTGGAGGCCGAGCCCGTCCTGCTCGGCCTCGACCAGTCTGGGGTCGCCGTGCACTCGGGGTCAGCGTGCTCGTCGGAGTCGCTCGAGCCGTCACCCGTGCTCGAAGCCATGGGTGTCGATGGCGAGCGGTCGCTCCGCCTGTCTGTCGGGTGGTCGACGACGGATGCCGACATCGACGCGTTCGCCGGTGCCTTCGCCGGTGTGGTCGGACGGCTGAGGAACCTGGCGAACTAGGGACGCCGTAGGCGCCGGCCGCTAGGTTTGCCGCCATGCGCGCCGTCGTCTGCAACGAATTCGGACCCCTCGAAACCTTGATGGTGGAAGAACGACCCGCCCTGGCACCTGGTGAGGGGATGGTGGTCATCGATGTGGCTGCAGCCGGCGTCAACTTCGTCGACGGTCTGATCTGCCAGGGGAAGTACCAGCTCAAGCCGGCCACCCCGTTCATCCCCGGTAGCGAGGTGTCCGGAACCATCGGCGCCATCGGTCCCGGAGTGACCGGGTGGGCGGTCGGTGACCGCGTCCTGGCGTTCTGCGGCTTCGGGGGCTTCGCCGGACAGGTCCTGGTCCCCGCCCTGTCGCTGGTGGCAGTGCCTGACGCCATCGACCTCCCCCAAGCGGCCGCGCTCGTCCAGAGCTACTGCACCATGCTCTTCACGTTGACCCGGCGCACCACGGTGGCGCCGGGCGAGTGGGTCCTCGTCCTGGGCGCAGGGGGCGGGATCGGATTGGCTGCGGTGGATGTAGCGACCGCACTAGGAGCACGGGTGATCGCTGCTGCCTCCACCCCCGACAAGCTCGGGGCGGCCGTGGCCATGGGCGCCGAGGCGACCATCGCCTATGAAGAGGAAGATCTGAAGACCAGGGCCCGAGAGCTGTCCGGCGGCGGGGTCGATGTGGTCATCGACCCGGTCGGTGGGCGACACGCCGAGCCCGCGCTGCGGGCCACCCGTCACATGGGCCGCTTCTGTGTGATCGGCTTCGCCTCAGGTCCGATCCCCTCGATCCCGATCAACCAGGTCCTGCTCAACAACCGCACGCTCGTCGGCGTCGACTGGGGCGGGTGGACGTTCAAGGATCCCTTCGGCAACCGGGCCCTCATCGATGAGTTGATGGGGATGGTGGCCGACGGGCGACTCCACCCCACCGCTCCGGCAACCCGGCCCCTCGAAGATGCCGCCGCTGTCATGGACGCACTGATCGACCGGACCGTAGCCGGCAAGGTCGTCCTCGTCCCTTGATCGGGCCGGGGTCCTGTGGCCCCCAGGGGGGCGTGCCATCCGGTCGGGCGACCTGCCCGGAGCACCCCACCATGAGCAGGTCAAGACATCGAGTCGAGGATTCAGCCGGCCGGTACCCCGGCAGGCAGCGGCTGGCCGGCCTGGGTGAACGCGGTGCGTAGCGTTGGTGCGGCCTCAGCCAGCACCCTCGCCGGAGGTCCTGCGGCCACGAACAGGCGGAACTGGTCGGCCGCACCGGCGGCATCCCCATCGTGGGAGAGCAGGACCGTCCCGAGGTAGAGATGAGCCGCGTAATCGCCAGGTGCCAGGGCCACTGCCTGGTCGAGCTTGGTCCGGGCGTCGGCGATCAGCGATGTGCTGGATCCTGCGGTGCCGATCCGGTACTCGAGCCAGCCCAGCTGGGCCAGCGCCACGGCGTTGTCGGGATGTGCGCTCAGGATCGATTGGTAGAGCTGGGCTGCCTGGCCGAGCTGTCCTGCATTCTCTATGGCAGCCGCTTGGTCGAGGGAACGGGAAAGCTGCTGGCTCGGGCTCAGACTCACCGAACCGGTGGCGGTCTGGCCGGGCAGCCGGACTGAGCTGAACACCGGGACGGCCACGATCAGCGCGGCGGCGAAGGAAACCAGCGCTGCGAGAAGGAACCAACGGTTTCGACGGCGTCGAGCAGTGGCAGGGCCGTCCGCTGGATCCGTGGAGCCATCTGTTCCGACAGCAGCACCAGGAGCATCGAGTGTCGCCAAGGTCGCCTGATTCAGATCACCAGCAGCTCGCCCCGAGCCCGTCTCAAGCAACCCCAGCCGAGTGAGATCGCGCTGACGTAGCGACACGTAGTCGGCATCGGACAGATCCCCGGCCAGGTACTCGGCGTCGGCATCGGCCAGCGACTGGGTGAGGAACCGTCGGCGTTCCTCGACCACAGCCGGGTCGACGGACTCCCCCCGGATGTCGGCATCGAGGTCTCGGTCTCCCTTGCGGCGACGCACCAGCACCACCACGAGCACTGCGATGCCGGCGATTGCGACCACGATGGGCAGAATCCAGACCAGCGCCGACCAGCCACTGGCCGGAGGGTCGAGCACGATGGCCGAGCCGTAGCGGGCAACCAGGTAGTCCTTGATCTGCCGGTCGCTCTGGCCCTGGTCCACCAACCGGGAAACCGTCGCCCGGACAGTGACGGCAGTGGGTGCACTCGATACGGCGACCGACAGGTCTTCACAACTCGGACACCGGATCACCGACTCGATGGCCGCAGCCCGCTGGGCAGCGGTCGGGGGAGCTGACGAGAACGCGCCGCTTCCGATGAGCAGCGCGGCGACCAGGATCACTCCGAGGAGGGTCCACACCGGCACGTGCCGGCGGCTCACGCTCCGGACGCCTTGGCCCGAGCGATCAGGCCATCGAGATCCGCTGCCGTCACCGGGGCGACGATGTACGCCACGACCCGACCGTCGGGGGCGATGAGGAACGTCGACGGTGGGGCTCGCACGCCATAGCTGAGGGCCAGGACTCCCGCCGGGTCCGCCAGCGTCGGCCACGTGGCCCCCAGCGTCGCCTGATACGACCGGGCGGCGGCAGTGGTGTCGTCGAACACCACGCTCACCATCCGTGCATCGCCCTTCTGCTGATGTTCGAAGGCGAACTTCACGAGCTCGGGTCCTTCTTGCTGGCATGGTCCGCACCAGCTGGCGAAGTAGTTGAGGACCACGAACGAGCCAGGAGCCCGAGGCAACGCGAACGCATGCCCGTCCACGGTCACTCCTTGGACGACAGGAGCCTGTTGTCCGACCAAGGGGCTCCGCACCTCCGCCACCGATGCCGGGGGTCGGGTGGCCAGAACGGCGATAAGCCCGGCGGAGACCACCAAGACTCCGATGCCCACCCACCGTGCCGTGTGGCGACGCGGCGGGGCTACATCTCCCGTCAGGCCAGGTGGTGAAGAGGTCATGTCGCGTCTCCGGCCCCGACCGGCTCGCGTTCGGCCGACTCGTTGTCCGCTGACTCGAGACCGACCGGCTCAGCCCCGGTCGACTGATCACCGGTCGACATGAGCGATCTAGGACCGGCTGCGTCGATGTTGCCGTCTTGTTCCGTCGGTTGGACCGGCGGTGCAGCCCCGGCCACCTGCGCAGACACCGGATCGGTCGGTCGACGTCGACGGCCGGGGATGGCCGAGAGGATCGAACCGATCACAACCAGTGCGCCGCCGACCCACAGCCACAACACCAATGGCTGGACGACCACTCCGAAGGTCCAAGACCCGCCCTTGTCCGGGATCGAGTTGATGGTCAGGTAGATGTCGGCGGTGACACCCGAATCGATGGCCGGCGTCCCGACGGCCTGTGTACCGGACCCGAACTGACTGATGGCGGGCGTGAAGACGGCACCGCCGTCGACTCGCAGGAGCGCCTGCTGGCTCACATGTGACGGCGTCCGCACGGTGCGCGTTCCGACGAACTGCACGGTGTGCCCGGCGAAGGAACCGGTCTGCCCGTGGGCCAGGACCACCGTGCCCCGCTGCCCGAATGCGGTGGCAGCGGCCAGTCCGACAGCGATGATCACAATTCCGATGTGCACGACCATGCCGCCGTTGGCGCGGCCTACCAGCCCGCGCCATCCGGCCAGAGCCGCACGCACCGGCGACTGGCCGGAACGCCTGGCTGAGCGCCATGCGCTGCGGACCGACAGCACCAACGCCCGTCCGGCGGACGCGGCAGCGAAAGCGCCGAGGCCGAACGCCAGAAGCGGCTCGATCCCGTGGATGCCTCCGATGACGCAGGCCACCACCGTCAGGACCCCAAGTGCTGCGGGCACGGACAGGCGGCCTCGCATGACCTCGGCGGACGACTTGCGCCACGGCAGCGCCGGAGCCACCGCCATCAAGAAGAGCAGTCCGAGCCCGATCGGAATGATCAACCGGTTGAAGTACGGGGCGCCGACCGACACCTGGGCGCCGCTGTTCAACGCCTCATAGAGGAGCGGAAACACCGTGCCGAGCAGAACGACGAAGGCGAACAGGACGAAGAGAAGGTTGTTGGCCAGGAACGCACCCTCTCTGCTGATCGGGGAGTCGATGCCGCCTGGCGAACGGAGCCGGTCTCCCCTCCAGGCGATCAGGCCGACCCCCACCGCCAGGACCAGTCCGAAGAAGCCGAGGAGCAGCGGACCGATGCTCGAGGTGGAGAACGAATGCACCGACTGGATGACCCCGGACCGAGTCAGAAAGGTGCCGAGGATCGTGAGGCTGAAGGTGGCCACCACCAAGGCGATGTTCCATACCCGCAGGAGTCCGCGGCGC
Source organism: uncultured Acidimicrobiaceae bacterium (assembly GCA_903849265.1). GTDB lineage: Bacteria > Actinomycetota > Acidimicrobiia > Acidimicrobiales > RAAP-2 > Bog-756. The sequence goes on along the minus strand of CAININ010000199.1, from coordinate 2,251 downwards.
TGCTGGACCATGACCGAGTGCAGGTACGCGGTGCCGACGAGCCACGGAAGCAACGAGGCGTTCTCCACCGGGTCCCACGCCCAGAATCCTCCCCATCCGAGGACCTGATAGGACCACCACGCCCCGAGCACGATTCCGAGGGTGAGGAACGTCCAGGCGAACAGGGTCCAGCGCCGGGTCTCCCCCTGCCAGTCATCGTCGAGCCGGCCCGTGACCAGAGAGGCAACGGCGAAGGCGAACGGGAGGGTGAATCCGACCAGGCCGAGGTAGAGCATCGGCGGATGGAACAGGACCAACGGGTTGTCCTGGAGGAGCACGTTGGGCCCCAGCCCGTTGGCCGGGATCGCTCCGGTCACATGGGTGAACGGGTCTGCGGGGCCGAGCATTAGCCCGAAGAAGAAGGCGGCCACCGCGTACATGACCAGCGTGGCCCAGGCCACCAGCTGATCGTCGGCTCGAGCTCGGAAGCGCCAGACCATCGCGGTCGCGTAGCCCCCGAGGATGACCCCCCACAGCAGGATCGAGCCGGCCAGCGCCGACCACATCCCGGTGATCGAGTAGATCAGCGGGGTCGACCGGCTGTTGTTGTCGGCCACATAAGTAAGTGAAAAGTCGTGGGTGACCAGGGCCCGCTGCATGGCGACCACGGCCACCACACCCCCGAGCAATATGACGGGGGCGTAGACGCGCCCGCGCCGCAAGTCGCCAGCTCGGCCGCGCGCCAGGCCGATGGCCAGGACGACGATCCCCACGAGGGCGGCAGCAAAGCCGAGCAGGACGCCGGTGTGGCCGAGCGTTCCGTTCACCGCTGGCCGCGGCTCGGGTGGAGCGACGGAGCGGTCACCGCTTGCTCCCGTTGGGGGCAGTCACCCGAGTCGGGTGCTGCGCGATGTAGTTCGACGAGTGCTTGACGAGGATCTGATCGGACGCGAACAGGTTCCCGGCGAAGTGGCCGACGGCAATCACGGGGATGTTCGCCTGGAAGAGTTGCGGCGGGCTCCCGATGTTGTGCACGTCGAGGTGGGCTGATCCCGAAGTCACGACGAAGTCGACCCCGTCGGGCGTGGATCGGATGGAGCCCGGTTGCACCACGCCCTCCAAGTTGAACGTCTTGCTTCCGAGCGTGGCCTGCTGCGCCACGGCCTGATCGGCCGGAAGGTAGAAGTCCAACGCCGATCCGAGTCCCTTGACCACCAGGAATACGAGGATGCCTACCAGCACCAGCCCGGCGACCACGTAGCGGGCCGTGTGGTTGCCGCGACCGGGTGCGTCTGCGCTGCGGCCCGCGGCCGGTGGGCCGGCGTCGCTGTTCGGGGCGCCGGGGTTGGTCGGAGGAGCGGTGGTCATCGTGCGCCTCCGCCGTCCGCAGCGTCTGCGGCTGCCGCAGCAGCGGTGGTCGAACTGCTCGCAGCCGACACTGCTCGGGACAGTCGCCGCCGCCGCCAGGCCAGCTGGACGGCGTAGAGGAACAGGACGGTGAGGATGAAGATGTAGCCAGCGTTGACGTAGCGCATCAAGCCACCCCCGCCGGTGCCACCGAAGGGTCGGCGCTGGTGCGAGTACCCGAAGCGGTTCCCTCGGATCGGCGCTCGACCAAGGCGATGTCGAGTTCGTTGGCGTCGAGCCAGTCTTCGAGGGATCCGATGCGGTAGCGGACGAGGAGCATCCACACGAAGACCAAGGTCAGCGCCACCATCCCGAGCAGGAGCGTCCACCCCATCGACCCGTGGATCTGAGGGGACAGATTGGCGTTCAGCACGGTGGCCCCCTGGTGCAGCGTGTTCCACCAGTTGACCGAGAAGTGGACCAGTGGGATATCGACGGCAGCGAACAGGGCTAGGAACGCGCTGCGGCGGGCTCGTACCTCGGGCTCGGCCGGGACTCGTCGCAGGGCCATGTAGCCCAGGTACAGGACCAGCAGCACGGCTGTCAGCGTCAATCGTGCGTCCCACGCCCACCACACGCCCCACGTCGGCTTGCCCCAGATCGACCCGGATACGAGGGTGCACACGTTGAACACCACGCCCACCTCCACCGAGGCGGCGGCCAGGCGGTCCCAGAACAGCGAACGCGTCCTGGGCCATAGATAGAGGATGCTCGAGACCGTGGCCAGCCCGAAGGCCAAGTACAGGGCCACCCATGCCACACCGGGATGCAGGTAGACGAGGCGGACCAGATCGCCTTGGACCTTGTCGGGCGGAGTCACCCACAGCCCCAGCCAGACGGTGGCTGCGGTGCCCACCACGGCAAG
>CAININ010000198.1 GCA_903849265.1 uncultured Acidimicrobiaceae bacterium | reverse complement strand
CGCCTTACCCATGCTGTCACTTCGGGAGCGCTCGCGCCGGGATCCGATCCGCACGGTCCATCGAATTCGGAGTGGACCGATCGGATGACCGGATGTCTGGTCCATTCCGAAGAACCCAAGGTGGCTGACACACCCCATGAGTAGTGTCGCTATTCGTGATCAACATCTACGCAGCGGACCGTGCTGAGCCGCTGGCGGAGCGTCTCGCTGGGATCCTGATCGATGACCCTTCGGATCCGATGACATCAGAGTGGCTGGCCGTTCCGACGGAAGGCATGCGGCGCTGGCTGACGCTCGAGCTGGCCCGGTATTTGGGAGCCACCACCACCGGTTCGGGAGACGGCATTGCCGCCAACATCGCCAGAGCGTTCCCGGGCACACTCCGCAATGCGGTCATCGACGCTGGGAATGGCGGCCAGCCAGACCCGTGGCACATCGACCGGATGGTCTGGTCGCTCTTGTCCGTGTTCGAGGAACTCGACGATCGATCCGCCGAGCGAGAGTTCACCGAACTTGCCCAGGGCGCATCGCGCTTCTCGCGCATCCGGGCGGTCGCGGACCTCTTCGACCGCTACCACCTCCACCGACCGCAGATGATCGAGTCGTGGGCGCAAGGACATCCCGTCGACGGCAACGGAGCGGAGCTCCCTCCGCACCTTTCGTGGCAGGAGCGGGTGTGGAGTCACCTGCGAACCCGGATCGACCAGCCGAGCCCACCGGAACAGTTCCGCACGCTCCTCGATCGCGTCCGTAGTGACGACCTCCCACTCGACCTCCCCGACCGCCTGATCCTGTTCGGCTTCACCTCGCTTCCCGGTCGGGACTTCCTTGAGATGGTGACGGCAGTCGCCGCGCACCGAACGGTCCACCTGTTCCTCCTCGGCCCTTCGTTCCTCGACGGTGCACAGCTGCTTCAAAAGTCGCCGACGCCGGCGGTCGGGCTCCATCGTTCGAGGATCGAAGATCCGACCGAAATGCTCGTGCACCAGTCGCTTCTCCGGACTTGGGGCCGGATGGCCCGGGAGACAGCCCTCCTTGTTGCCGACGGGTCCACCAGCGACCTTCCTCCACCCGAGTGGGTGTCCTCTGGAACCGAGGGCACGCCGGCACCGACAACATTGCTCGGGCGTCTCCAGGACGACATTCGGAGCAACTCGGAATCCATGCAGACAGCAGTTGACCCTGAAGATCGATCAGTGCAGTTCCATGCCTGCTTCGGTCAGATGCGCCAAGCCGAGGTGGCCCGGGACGCACTTCTGCATCTGCTCGAAGCGGAGCCAGATCTGACGGAAGAGGACATCCTGGTCGTCTGCCCCGGTCTCGAGTCGTTCGCTCCTTTGGTGGAGGCAGCGTTCGGGTCTGCGTCGGAGCCGGTCCAGGGTGCCAAGGGCAGCAGTGGTGCTCCTCGGCTCCGGTTCCGGATCGCCGACCGTTCGATCGGCACGGCGAACCCCGTGCTCGGCGCTGTCGTGCAGTTCCTCGACCTGATGTCCGGGAGGTTCGAAGTGGCACCCGTCGTGGACTTCATCTCGAGCGCACCTGTCCGACAGAAGCTCGCCATCGACGACGACGATCTGGGTGTCATCGTCGACTGGGTCACCCAGACAAGGGTCCGATGGGGGCTCGACGTCACTCACAGGGCTGCGTTCGACATGCCCACGGGCGTCTCCGGCAACACATGGCAGGCCGGGCTCGACCGGCTCCTGTTGGGAGCGTCCGTCGAGGGGGACGAGTTCGTCCTTGCCGTGGGGGACATCGCTCCGAGCGTCGTGGACAGTGGAGACGCGGAAACGCTGGGCTCGCTGGCCTT
>CAININ010000197.1 GCA_903849265.1 uncultured Acidimicrobiaceae bacterium | reverse complement strand
TGAGCTGTTCCGCCGGATCGTCGTCAACGTGCTGGTCGGCAACACCGACGACCACGCCCGCAATCACGCTGCGTTCTGGGACGGGACCCGCCTGAGTCTGACGCCGGCGTTCGACATCTGCCCGCAGCCGCGGTCCACTGGTGAGGCGACGCAGGCAATGGCGTTCGGCAACAACGACGAGCGTCGTTCCCGCCTCGCTGCCTGCGTCGGCGCGGCTGCGATCTACCAACTCCCCCCTAGGGTCGCATCAGACATCGTCGAAGAGTGCACGGCCGTGGTCGTGGACCAGTATGAAGACGTGTGTGCTTCCGTCGGTGTCACCGAGTTTGCCAAGGATCTCCTTTGGCAGCGTGCCGTGGCCAACCCGTCCGTCTTCTACCCTCTCGACTGAGACGCGAGGCCGGCTGCGGCAGCAACCACGTCAGACCGAAAGGCGTGGATCGACACCTCGGGCCACCAAGGAGGAGCAGCCTCCTCCTTGCCCGCGTTCCACTCCTTGTGGAGGGAGTAGGCCGACCAGGACTGCGACGGGGCGAGCTCGGCCTCTGCGATCCCCGACTCACGTTCACCAGTGCGAGTAGCGAGGTTGTCCTTCACTTGGCCGAGCGCCCAGTTGTGGGCGAACCGGGCGGCTCCGCAGTAGGAACGGAGCAGGCGTTCCTGGGCCGGAGTGGGTTCAGCTGAGAACACCACGGCCCGAGTTAGGTACTCCTCGGCGATGGCCCCGGTCATGACGTTGATTGTCCGTCACAGGTGTGACGGTACCCGCTGTTGGGTAGATGCCATCTCACCAAGCTGGCGAACCCAGCCGTCCCTGATCCACAGAAAACAGGCGGGCATCGACGCGAAGTCGACCTCGGCTTCTCCCTCTGGGCCGGTAACGGCAATGCGAACAAAGGCAGGGGTCCTTTGCACGTACTCGATGCCCATGCCTTCGGCGGCAAGGTTCTTCTCAGCTCGCGAAACCAACACACCCAGTGCATCTTCGGATGGTCCGAAGAAGTCGAGATCTCTCGTCCCCCTGTCCACGAGTTCTTTGCTGATCAGCGCGGCACCTCCGGCGAGAGCAAAGTCCAGGTCGCCAATAGAGGCACCCACGATCTCTGCGATCTGAACCTGTTGGAGCGTCAGCATCCGGTTCGCACAGCTATCGCTCCTCGAACCACGCGTTCCACGCTGTCCGCACGTACTCAGGCAGGAGCAACTCGTCCCAGAGATCGGTCAAGTCCTCGATCCGGACATAAAAGCGGACATCGTCTTCGTTCCCCTCGCGAAGCACTTGCGCGTACGCTTCGGCCCGTTGCTCGCGGTCGTCGAGGTCGTAGTCCAAGTCCGGCTCGCTCCATCGGACATGCTGGGGCAGATGGACCACCCCCGAGGCCTTCGCCACTTCCGGCGCGTCGATGTCATCGGGGATCGCCACGGGACGCGATGCCGGTCCGACTGTCGCACTCCGCTGACGCGTCATGCGTGAAGCTTAGAGACGCAGAGGGCATGACCGCCTTCAGTCCAACCCGCACCGCCGATCAGGAGCCGCCGCCCTCTCCGCCGCGCCCTGACTCCAACTGTGTGGCCAACGCGCTGCGGCTGCGGAGTCAGTCAGGACAAGGCGGTATCAGTTTCGTCTCGACTCGGACGTGGAGGTCTTGGACCAAGAGAACTACGTGGGTTTGGGTGCGGGTGCGGGTTCGGCCCCACCTAGGGGTTCATGATCGTGTGGAATGCCACGGCAGCGGCTGTGGCCACGTTGAGCGAGTCGGCGCCGTCGAACATCGGAATGGATACGACTACGTCGGCCCCGGCCAGCGCCCCTTCCGACAGGCCGGGTCCTTCGCCACCGAGCAGGACCGCCACGCCCCAAAGCCGGCCAGCCGCGCCGGGCCGACTGCCATCTGAACTCTGACTCCAGGAGGACAGCCACGACCCGAGTTCGGACAAGGTGATCCCTGGTGCACCCCCTGGTCCAGCTGCCCCGAGGTCTGGCGCCAGTGCGGCAACGACGAAGCCGGCCGCCTTGATCTGTTCGAGCGAGTCCGGCCACGGGGCCGTCCTGGCAAAGGGGACGCGCAGGACGTGCCCCATCGACACCCGGACCGATCGCCGGTAGAGCGGGTCGGCACACGTCGGGTCCAACAGCACGGCCGCCACTCCGAGGGCAGCAGCATTGCGGAACAGGGCGCCGATGTTCTCGTGATCGTTGAGCCCTTCCAGCACGGCCAGGAGCACCGGCCGTCCATCGGTCCGTTGCGCAGCGGCGGCATCGGCCAGGACTGCCACCTGGTCGGCGGGGTCCGGTCGATGGGCCACGGCCACCACACCTCGGTGCAGGGTGAAGCCGACCGTCCCTTCGACCACGGAGCGCGACCCGACGTAGACCGGGGCGCCCGTGGCCCGCGTCGCAGCAACCAACTCTGCGGCCGAGTGCACCTGGTGGTCGTCGATGAGCAGCGACCGCACCTTGTACTGCGATCCGAGGAGCCGACCGACGGCGAGCTTGCCCTCCACCACGAAGATCGACCGGTCGGCCTCGAACTGGCGCCGGCCGGCCGGGTCGTTGAGGTGCCGATAGTCGTCGAGGCGGGAGTCGGTCGGATCATCCACCTCGACGAGAGGTCCGGTCGGCTCGACCCCGGGGTTGCTG
>CAININ010000196.1 GCA_903849265.1 uncultured Acidimicrobiaceae bacterium | reverse complement strand
CTCCGCCGTGTTCTCCTGGACGACCTGACCCGCACCTGGCTCCGTTCCCAGGGGGTACGACCCCCCTTACCCGGGAGACCTCCGGAGTTCGTGGGACGCGGGGCGTGCCGTTTCGTTGTTCCGAGATGATCGAAACGCAGTTCACGAGCGAATACTGCTGCCGGTTCGATCTGGTCGGACGAGGTATCCGAGGTCACTCCCCAAGAAGACCGAGGCGCAAACAGATAGAGAAATTTGGGGAGTCCAACCCCAATGCAATAGGGCTTGCACTAACTAAGTGTCATTTTCCGTGGGATACTTTTCTCCTAATGGACCGGTGACGTAGCTGGTTTCGAGCAGGCCGATCGTGTGATCGGGCCAACCATCGACAGGGACCGCAACTCGTCCAAGGAGGAGATTTTTTCATGAATCCGAATACCACCGCCGTTATCTTGGTCGGCTATCAGAACGACTATTTCGCCAAAGACGGCATCCTGAGGGGCGTGATCGAGGACCCCACGAGCGTGGACTCGGTGCTCGCAGCATCTGTGGACTTCATCCGCGCCGTCGCCGACACCGGGATGATGATCATCTCGACACCGATCGTGCTGACGCCCGACTACCGGGCCATGGCCAACCCGGTGGGGATCCTGAACACCATCAAGGAGTCGGGCGCGTTCAAAGCCGGCACGGTAGGAGCGCAGACGATCCCCGAGATCCTCGAGTTCGGGGATCGCATCGAGTACGTGTCCGGAAAAGTTGGGTTCAATGCGTTCTCCAATACGGCGTTGGGCGACGTGCTGATGGAGCGAGGGATCACCGACGTTCTAGTCGCCGGGATGGTCACCTCGCTGTGCATCGATTCGACCGGCCGGGCAGCGTACGAGCGCGGCTACGACGTGACGATCCTCTCCAACTGCACTTCAGCCCGGACTCCCACCGAGCACGAGTTCTTCTGTGACAACGTCTTCCCTCTCTACGGTCGGGCGACGACGACGGACCTCATCCTGGCTGAATTCGCGGAGACCGCCGCCTAGACCGCGGTGGACATGAACGCGGTGGACATGAACGCGGACTCTCATCGTCGAAACCATCCTTCAGCGGATTCGCTGGCGACCGATCTCCATGTAGAGGCCACGCAGCGCTTGACCGAGGCGCTAGTGGACTCCGAACACCGGATGCGTCGACGCATCGAACTTCTGTCCGAGGTGGTGTTCGAAACCGATCGTGGCGGCAACCTGGTGTTCCTCAACGACTCGTGGAGCAACGTCGTCGGTCGTGATGTGGAGGCATGTCTCGGCCTCGATCTCGTCGGGTTCTTCCCCGTGGAGAGCCAGTCAGAGGTCAGCGAGCTCCTGAGCGGACAGGTATCCGAAGGGAAACGCCTGCTCACGTCACTGGTGCGGCCCGACGAGAGGACGGTGTGGGTCTCGATCTCCACGGCGCGGATCTCCACGGGGGGCGTCGTCGGGGTGTTCCACGATGTGACCGTCGAGAAAGTGGCCCAAGACGAGCTGGCCAAGCTGTCTCTG
>CAININ010000195.1 GCA_903849265.1 uncultured Acidimicrobiaceae bacterium | reverse complement strand
GCGCGACTGGTGAACGATGACCCCGAGAAGATCCGGAAGTTCGCCCTCAAGTTCGTAGAGACGTCTCGGGAGGGCCTGGCCCGAATGGAAACCGCTGGCGAGCGTGGTGACCTGTCGGAGCTCGGGACGGTGGCGCATCGACTCAAGTCGGCGGCAGGGTCAGTGGGTGCGCCGGGCATGTCGGTGCTGTGCGGCGAGATCGAGACCGCCTCGCGTAAGGGCGACGTCGCCCAGGTACGGGAGCACCTAGCTGTCTTACTGGTCCTGTTCGATCAGGTGGAGCGGCAGCTCTTGCCGGAAGCCGCCGCCTTGTGAGCGCGCTCCACGCAAACTCCTTGTTTCCGAGACCGTTGCGGGTCCTACTCGTGGACGACGACGATTTCATGCTGGATGTAGCCGTCGAACTGCTCGTCCAGGGTGGGGTGACCGATGTCCACCGATCCTCCGACGGGGTCAGTGCGCTGCGGATCGTCGACGACCCGCAGCGGCATCCCGACGTGATCCTGTGCGACCTCGACATGGCTGGTATGGACGGCTTCGTGTTCATGCGGAAATTGGCCGATCGGTCCTACTCCGGGGCGGTCATCGTCATGTCCGGGTCCGACGAGCGAGTACTGGCCTCGGTTACCGAATTGGTGCGGGAGCACAAGCTGAACATCTTGGAAGCACTGACCAAGCCACTGGCTCCAAAACAGCTCTTCCGCGCCCTCGACCGGCTCGGAGGGTTGCGTCCGGGGGCATCCGAACTCGATGTCGTGGTCGGACAGGCCGGGTCGGTTCCGGGGCACGCAGGAGGGCTGCTGACTGCATCCGAGGTGCGGCGAGGGCTCGACGCGGGGTGCGTCGGCATAGCGGTCCAGCCCAAGGTACGTCTGTCCGACCGGCGCGTGGTCGGAGCCGAGGCTCTGCTCCGCTGGAACGATCCGCTACACGGGGCGGTGATGCCGTTCGCGGTGATTCCCACGGCCGAGGCACACGGGCTGATCGACGACCTCACTCTTGACGTCTACCGACAGTCGGTGACGGCCCTGGCCGAATGGCGGGCTTCCGGCCACGATCTGACGATCGCGGTCAACCTGTCGGCTCTGACTCTGACGTCCCTCGACTTTCCCGAGCGGGTCGAGGAGATCGCCCGTGAAGCTGGCATCGAACCCGGTTGCATCACCTTGGAGGTTACCGAGAGCAGGCTCCTCGAGGAGCTGGTTTCCAGCCTCGAGGTCATCGGCCGGCTGCGTCTCAAGGGCTTTCGGCTGTCGATCGACGACTTCGGCACCGGATACGCCAGCATGGGAAATCTCAAGATGCTCCCGTTCACTGAACTCAAGATCGACCGATCCTTCGTCCAGGGAGCCGTCGTCGACGTCAATGACGTCGCGTCGAGGATCATCCTCGGATGCAGCGTGGAACTCGGCCATGCCCTGAAGATGAGCGTGGTGGCCGAAGGCGTCGAGACCGTCGAGGAATGGAACCTGCTCGAGGGGCTCGGATGCGATGAGATCCAGGGATACCTGGTAGCCAAACCCATGCCCCCGGGGGATTTTCCGAGTTGGAAGACTGCGTGGGAGCTCGACCCGCCTGAGCGCCGTGTCTTCCACCCAGCCGGGGCAATGGCGTGGCGGGTCTGACGTCATCGTGCCGGTGGCGCTGCGGGTGATGGTGGCGGTGCCGGTGAGGGTGAGGGTGCTGGCGTTAGTGCTCGGCTCGGGACCAACGACCGTTGCTCATGCGTCGATCGCTCGGTGTCGCATGGCCCATCCAGGGCCCCGCAGCACGTAAGACAGCCGCTCGACCCATCCGGTGGATGACGCGATGTCTCGAGCCATGTCCACGTATTCGTGGGAGGCGATGCGAGCCGGGTTGAAGGTGTCGATGTTCGTGGTCAGTCCGTAGACGACCCGCTCGTGCTCGGGCTCGAAGGTGCCGAACATGCGGTCCCAGATGATCAGGATGCCGCCGTGGTTCCGGTCGAGGTACTGCCGGTTCGACCCGTGATGGACCCGGTGGTGTGAGGGTGAGTTGAGCGTCCGCTCGGCGCGCCCGATCCGGTCGATGGCCTCGGTGTGGACCCAGAACTGATAGATGAGGTTGACGCCCCGTGCGGTAGCCACCGCCTCGGGCGGGATGCCGAACAGGCACAGCAGGCCGTAGGGGAGAGACGTGCCTAAGGCATCGGCCACTGGTTGGCGCAGGGCGGTCGACAGGTTGTAGCGCTCGCTCGAATGGTGGACTTCGTGGACGGCCCACATGTAGCGGCTGGTGTGCATGAACCGGTGGTTCCAGTAGTAGATGAAGTCCCAGCCGATGATGGCCGCAGCCAAGGCCGCGGGTCCGCTTCCCAGCGACGGCACAAATCGACGGCTCCATAGACGGTCTGGTGTCATGGCTGTCGCCCAGGCCGTAGTGAGGGCCACCCCGCCGACGGCGATGGCTGCCACGCCACCGATCGAAGCGATCCGGCGGGCGAGCAGATCTGGATCGGACCGGGCAGTCAAGGCGACTGATGCGGCTGGTCCTGCTGCTTCTGCCTGTTCCACTGCTTCTACCGGAGTGGTCACTGCAACGAGCGCCATGCGACGTTCGGACCGTTTGGCGACGATGTCGGCCACCGTGGTGGCCGCGGCCGCCCCTGCGGCCACGCCCACCGCCACCTTGGCGAACCGTCCCCGGCCCGGGGTGATCGAGCGCAGTAGTCGGGGCATGACGAACGGGGCGAGCAGGCTGAGGTTCCCCATGGCCAGGCTGGCCAGCGTGTCTCTTCTCTCGTAGTCGCCGGCCGAGGGTGCCCCGCCGCGTGCGATGCGTCGACGCTGGCCCAGGTACTCGAGTCCCATGGCCGCGAAGTAGCCGGGGACAGCCAAGACGGTGAGGTCGACGGCCTGGCTGCCCGGCTTGGTCGGCCACGCCATGGTCAGCCCGCCTGGGTGATGGTCACGGTGAAGCCGGGGAACTGGCCCGGTGCGGGCGTGGGGACGGTGGCCGTGGTGTGGCCGGCGAACTGATTCGCGAGCTGCAGCACGGTATAGAACTGGACGACGGGCCAGAACCGCTCCGGCGCGATGTTGCTGGCTTCACAGCCGTTGATCCCCAGTTTGGCCAGGGACGGAGTGACCAGGTGGGCGTTGATGGCGTAGGTGATGAGGCCGCCACCCGACCGGATGCCGGTGCAGATGTCGGTGTAGGTGTTGTGC
>CAININ010000194.1 GCA_903849265.1 uncultured Acidimicrobiaceae bacterium | reverse complement strand
GCCGATGAAACGTGGAGAACCCCCCAGTAGACCGGGAGCATCAACACACTCTCCCTCGCACATGTGCACCAACTGATCGATCCCTGACGGGTAGTTCCGCCAGCGGCCGGACGGGTGCGCGTACGGCGGGTGGAGTGTGCCCCGTCCCGTTCGATTCGCCCGCGCCCTGCCGCCTCCATCCAGAGGTGGCCGACGTTCCGCCACGTGCTGTTGCGGCACCGTCGTTGGGCGACACTCCACGAACAGAGGTGACCCATGGTCCGTCGTCTCGCCCGACTTTCCCTTCCCACCCGATCCACGACCGAACCGCCCGAGGGCGGTGCACCGTCGACCCCCATCGGCCTCGACCCGTCCGACGTCAGCACTCGTGCGCCTGCCCATCGGGGCGGGATCGGCGGTGCCCGGCGACGCCACCGGAGCCAGCGTCTGCTGGCCAACCGGGCCGTCCGCGATGCGCTCGTGTCCCTGGCCGGCATCGTGGGACGCCCCGTGCGGAACCAGGCCGGAGCCGAGATCGGGCGGCTCGGCGACATCATCTGCCGGTGGTCGGGTGAGGAGACCTACCCGCCGGTGACCGGCCTCGTGGTCCGGATCGGCCGTCGGCTGGCCTTTGTCGACGCTGGCGCCATCGACACCATCCAGAACTCCGGGATCATCCTGAAGTCGGCCCGTCTCGACCTGCGCGACTTCACGCCTCGCTCCGGCGAAGTGACCCTCTTCGAACAGGTCCTCGACCACCAGCTGGTGGACGTCGACGGAGTCCAGGTCATCCGGGCCGCCGACCTCTATCTGGCACCGCTCTATGGGCGCTACAGCTTGGTGGGAGTGGATATTTCTGCCCAGACGCTGCTCCGGCGGTTGGGACCGGCGCGCTGGCGGCACCGCCCCACCCCCGAACGGGTCATCGACTGGGGCGCGATCCAACCGTTCGGCGACACCGAACGGGGCACGGCACCCGAGGTGCGCCTGCGCACCACCAACGAAGGACTCGAACGGCTGCGGCCCGGCGAGTTGGCGGACCTGCTCGAGGACCTCATGCGGCCCGATCGCCAGCGGCTGCTCGACTCGCTGACCCCCGAAGAGGCGGCCGACGCACTCGAGGAGATGGACCCCGAGGAGCTCGCGTCGCTGTTGCGCGAGTCCGAACCATCGAGGGCGGCCGAGCTGCTGGGTGACATGGAGCCCGACGAGGCCGTGGATGCCCTGCGTGACCTGACCGTGGACGAGCGGGACTCGATCCTGTCGGCAATGGAGCCGGCCAAGGTGACCGACCTGCTGCACCTGCTGGGGTATTCCGAGCACGAAGCCGGCGGGTTCATGACGACGGCCTTCTTGGTGGCGCACACCACCGAGACGGTGGCGTCGCTGTCCGCCCGTCTGGCCCTCCACGAAGACTGTCCGGACGAACTCGACGCCGTCGCCTTGGTGGACGAGGACGGACGGATGATCTGGGATCTGCCGCTGCTGCAGTTGCTGGTCAATCCTGGCGAGACGGTCCTGGCCGATCTGGTCGGCGAGTCGGCACCGGTGACCGTGGGGATTCATGCCCCGGTCGACCAGGTGGCCGAGCGCCTTATCGAGGCCCGCCGGATGTCGGTGGTGGTGGTGGATGCGGAAGGCCGCCCGGTGGGTCGGATCCTGGCCGACGACGTGATCGATGCCCTCATGCCCGAGCGCGGGCGCATCCACTTCCCGAGGCTGCTCCAGTGACAGGCACGCTCCGGTGACCCCGAAGTCGATTGCGACCACGGCCACCACGGCCACCATGGCCACCACGACACCGCCGAACCCGACGATGACGGCGCGG
>CAININ010000193.1 GCA_903849265.1 uncultured Acidimicrobiaceae bacterium | reverse complement strand
CTTCGGCGCCCTGCTGGCCGCCATCACCGAGTACCTCTGCACTCGCGAGGGACTGCTCGCCCCGACCTGGGTCGAGGATCCGAGCCGATTCCTCGACCGATGGTGGTTCGTCTCGGGGATCCAATCCCTGCACGCCGACGCCATCGCACACAGCCCGATCTCCTTCGCCCGACGGGGTGTGTTCATCACCGCGGGCGCCCTGGCCTACGCGTAGCCATGCTGCTCGATCGCGAGGAGCTACTCGCAGCGTTGCGACTCCTCGACGAGGAGCTGGGCGCGGTCGGGGTCCGGGGTGAGGTGTTCGTGGTCGGTGGCGCGGCCATGGCCCTCGCCTATGACGCCCGGAGGGCGACGGTCGACGTGGATGCCATCTTCGTGCCTGCAGCGGAAGTGCGGAGGGCAGTGGCCCGGGTCGCCGAACGTCTGCAGATCGAAGAGGACTGGCTGAACGACGGAGCGAAGGCGTTCATGCCGGGATCGGATCCAGACCGTATCGGGGTCTTCGAAGGAGATCACCTGAGCGTGGCCGCGGCATCACCTCGCTACCTGCTGGCGATGAAACTGTTGGCATCCCGTCTCGAGCGTGATCAGGACGACATCCGGTTCCTCTACGACCTGTGTGGTTTCTCCACCGCCGAAGAAGGCCTGGACCTGATCGAGTCGACGTACCCCGATCGTGCCATCGCACCGAGGGTACGGTTTCTCCTCGAGGAGATGTTTCCTGGAGATGGGCGGCACGTTGCACAGCGAGATGCACGACGGAGGGAGAGCCCAGGGATGGAACGCTGACCGATCAGGTCCGGACCGGACCAGGCCCGAGGGACGGTGGGCAATCGCCAATTCCATCCCTACTTTATCCCTACAACTCGGCGGAACCGGGTGGATTCAGGACCACTCGAACCTGAATAGGCCCAGGTCAGCGCACTGGAGACGACCGGCTGGACCCCCGGAACCGAGCACCCAGATCTACGAAGGCACCAACCAGATCCAGCGGGTGGTCATCGCCAAGGGGCTGCTCGGATAACTGTTTTCCCAGCATGCAGCGGGGTCTGACATTCTGCCGAGTATGGGATGAACGGCCGATTGTTCCGACCGAGCTCGTACTTCCGGGATTTCTGGGTGCATTCGTGGGTGCACCCCTCGGCGCCTGACGCAAGGCTCCTGGCCAAGGTGTGGCGATGGGCTGACGTTGCCGGATGCGGTCCGCCCATTGTCTCGACGTAACTTCGGTGACACAAGGAAGGCCCACGCACCGGTTGGCGTGGGGGCCTTCATCTCCGGCCCCTTCGGGGTGAGTCATGCTCACAGTTGTGGGGCCGGTGACTTCTGTGACCATGTGCCCTTCGCCGGCGGGTGCAACTGCCTGTGTAGCTGTGTGTGGAAATCACCGACGTAGGGGGGTGCAAAAGTTCGCGCCGATCAGTAGTTCCCTGTTGGGGAGGTGTTTCGGTCAGAACGGCGGGCCGTAGCGACGTCTCCCAACCGGGAAGTGCTCTTCAGGAACCCATCTGTATTCGAGTTCCAGGGCGTCCGTTGATGCAGCAGTGCGTGGCGCTTGCTCGACCCGTCATGGAACGTTCAGTGGATGTCGGTGAAGTTGCACCTGGCGCCAGCGCCAATGGCACAACCGTTGATTGCGTGTAACCATCGGTGATCCAGCCCGGATGGGCGATGGCATGGCAGAAGGCGGGGGCACGCATGAAGCGCTGGAAGAGACTGGCGACGGTCGGCGCAGTCGTAGTTGTCGGGAGCCTGCTGACAGCAGTCCCGGCAGGGGCCACAGTCATCAAGCCCACGGTGACCGGATTCGCCTCCTAGACCTCGACGAACTACAAAACGGGTGGCGCCATGACGTTGTCGGCCACGGTCGCCGGTATGTGGAAGGCGCCGTCGCCGATGACCGAGCTGGTGCTCACGGCGGTCTCCCAGGTGCACCCGACGAAGGTGGTGGCCAAGGCAGCCCGCAAGGCGCTCTTCAAGCGACGCAGCTCATGGGGCGACGCCTGATCTCACGTATCGGGCGACAGAATCCGGTCAGCGACCAGCCGATGGCGCAATAAGTCGCACATACGTGCGAAAAAATGCGAGAATAGGGCCATGGATTACGTGAATCCGGTGGAGGCATTGATTCCGGGCGTACAGGGTCGTGTCTTGACCGTACTGGCCCGGACCGAAGCGGAATTGACCATGCGGTCGGTCGCCGAGCTGGCCGGCGTGAGTGCCAACCAGGCCACCGTCGTACTCAACCGTCTGGTGCGTCTCGGGATCGTGGAGCGCCGGGATGTGGGAGCTGCCGCCCTGGTGCGTCTGGTCCGCGAGAACGAGGCGGCGCGGTCCGTGCTTTCACTCGTGGACCTCCGTCAGGGTGTCTTGGCTCGTCTGGCGGGGGAGGCGAGGAAGATCCGGCCGGCCCCGGCGTGTCTCGTGGTGTTCGGTTCCTTCGCCCGTGGTGACGCACACGAGAACAGCGATATCGACGTGCTCGCCGTGCCGCCTTCTGAAGCACAGGTTGATCACGGACGATGGACGGCAGCGCTCGGCCAGTGGTCCGATCGGGCGGCCCGGATCGCCGGTAATCCGGTCAATCTGCTCGAAGCCACGATGGACGAGTTGCCGAAGCTGGTCCGGCGCGAGCGAGAACCGTGGCGGACGATCGTGGAGGAGGGAGTCGTATTGGTCGGCGACATTCCCTCCGAGATCCGGGCCGCGTCATGACGGCCGCACGCCGTCAGGCGCAGACGCGAACTGCTTCCGCTGCCGATGCCCGTGCGTATCTGGACAAAGCGCGGGAGTTCCAGCGGGCCGCCGAGGACTCACTCGGGCTCGGGAACCATGTGGCCGCGGCTGGCAACGCCGTCCATGCCGGCATCGGAGCGGCGGACGCCATCACGGCAGCCAGGGCGGCAGTGGTCTGGAAAGGAGAACACTCCCAGGCTCCGCTTCACCTGGAGAAGGTCGGTGGCGAGGAGGGACGGAAGGCAGCCCCTCAACTCCGCCGACTCCTGCCGCTGAAGAACCGGGCGGAGTACGACCCCGAACCGATCTCTGCAACCGAAGCGAGGGCGGCGGTGGCCGCCGCGGCACGCATGGTGCGAATCGCCGAGCAGACAGTGAAACAGGTCGAGCGCTGAACCCTGTGGTTGCTTGTTCCGAGGTCTGTCTCCCTCCCTACTTCATCCCTACAACTCGGCGGAACCGGGTGGATCCAGGACCACTCGATCCCGAATAGACCCAGTGCAGCGCACTGGAGACGACCGGCTGGACCCCCCGAACTGAGCACCCAGATCTACGAGGGCACGAACCAGATCCAGCGGG
Source organism: uncultured Acidimicrobiaceae bacterium (assembly GCA_903849265.1). Lineage (GTDB taxonomy): Bacteria > Actinomycetota > Acidimicrobiia > Acidimicrobiales > RAAP-2 > Bog-756. The sequence continues at coordinate 3,567 of CAININ010000193.1, read as the reverse complement.
TGGTCATCGCCAAGGGGCTGCTCGGATAGCTGCCCGACCAGGGTCATCGGACCTCGGGAATGTAGCGACAATGAAATGACTGTCGTGTACACATTTGCTATGGAAGTCGGGATCAGAGAGTTGCGGGCCCGTTGGAGCGACTACCTGGATCGCGTTCGCGAGGATTACGAACTGGTAGTGACGGACCGAGGCACGGCGTTCGCTCGGATCGTGCCGATCGCAGGCGGCCGAGCGCTCGACCGAGCGTTCGCCGAAGGGCTCGTCACTCGGGCAAGCCTTTCGACCCGGTCCAGGCCCTCGCAACGCACCAAGAGCCGCGGCACGGTAAGTGACCTGGTGGCTGAGCAGAGGCGTTGATCGTCTACTTCGACACCTCGGCACTTTTGCCCATCCTCATCGAGGAGCCGGCGAGTCAGTCGGCAGCCCGACTATGGGATATTGCCGATCGAGTGGTCTCTTCACGGCTGAGCTATCCCGAGGGACGGGCAACCTTGGCGCTGGCCTCTCGTATGGGGCGGATCGACGAGTCGGAACTGCGGTCAGCGGTCGATGACCTCGAGGCCCTCTTCGAACAGCTCGACCTCGTCGACGTGACGGAGCGAATTTCACGCAGTGCCGGGGGATTGGCGGAACAGTTCGGCCTCCGAGGGTACGACGCTGTGCACCTCACTTCCGCACAGCAAATAGCCGATTCGGAGCTGGTGCTGGCCACAAGTGACCGCAAACTGGTCGCCGCTGCTCGTGCACTCGGCCTCGCAACGGCCAGCCTGGTCACGTAGGCCTAGTCGGTTGCACCAGGCTCGGTCCGTCGGCGGATGTCATGTCTCGGTGCAATCAGGTCAGGTAGAGGGAGTACCACAACAGCGGACCGCAGAGTCGAGCAGTCGTCATCACCCAGTGGCCTTGAAACAGCGTCGCCATCGCACCGACGACAACCGGGACTTTCTGCTCTGCCCGTCCGATCCTCCGTGACACATCATGGACCCATGATCAGTCGATGGACACAGGTAGCGGCGTGCAGTGCCTTGGTGGTGCTGCTGGCGGGATGCAGCGGGTCGACTTCGTCGACGAGCACCTCTGGTGGGCCGACGACGACCGCACCTGGGCGGTCCTCGACCACCGTCCCCGCGTCCTCCACCACGACGATCCCTGTCGCGGCGCTGCAGACGGCCGTGTGGCCCACCCCGGCGAGCGCCACCCGCTACGCGACGCCGGTGGCTGCAGCTACAGGCTTCGCCACCGACTATCTCCACATGGTGGGCCCGATCGCGGGTGGCTTCCGCCAGGGTGACTCCCGGTCCGGGGAGGTGCCGATGCAGCCGAGTACCGACGGGCCGGTCACGACCGTGCTGGTGCGCCAACTCGGCGCAGACGGAACCTGGTGGGTGCTCGGAGCGGCCGCCACGTCGATCACCTTGTCGACACCAACGTGGAACGCCGTGGTTGCGTCGCCAGTGACGGTGCGGGGAATGAGCGTGGCCTTCGAAGGGACAGTGCAGGTCCAGGTGCGAGCCGACGACACCGCCACACCGGTGGGCCAGGACTCGGTAATAGGCGGCAGCACGTCCATGGGACCGTTCAGCGGTTCGGTGGCCTTCGTGCCGCCGAAGTCCGGCTCAGGTGCCATCGTGCTTCTCACCATCTCGGCGAAGGACGGATCAATACGTGAGGCAACCGTGGTTCGGGTGCGCTTCGGCTGAACCTCGAGCGCCGAGCGCCGAGCGCCGAGCGCCGAGCACCAGCGTCGGGTCAGACAGCGGCGCCCAGTGCCAATCCCACCCCGTAGGTAATGGCGAGCGCCGCACTTCCGCCGAGTCCGACGCGCAGCGCACCTCGTAGTGGCGGGGCCCCACCCAGACGGGCCCCCACGGCACCGAGCGTGCACATCGACACGATGGTTACCACGGCGATCGCCACGGTGCGGGTTCCCGCCGTGGCGAGGACTGCGACGAGCAGAGGGATGAGGGCGCCCAGGGCGAAGCTCATGGCCGACACCCCGGCTGCTTGCACCGGCCGGGCCCTCGACTGCTCGGCGTGGCCGAGCTCGTCGCGTAGGTGGGCCTGCAGCGGGTCTGCCTGATGGAGGGCCTCGGCGACCGACGTGGCAAGCTGCGTGTCGAGTCCACGTGCCTCGTAGATCCGTACCAGCTCGGCCAGTTCGCTGTCGGGGTCGGCACGCAGCTCGGCCTCTTCTTGACGGGCGTCGGCCCGCTCGGCATCCGCCTGGGCGCTCACCGATACGTACTCGCCGATGGCCATCGCCGACGCTCCAGCCGTCAAGGCGGCCACACCGGCGGTGATCAGCGCATTTCGTGAGGCCCCGGCGGCGACCAGTCCGACCAGGAGGGCTGCCGTCGACACCAACCCGTCATCAGCACCTAGGACCGCGGCACGCAGCCAGCCGGAACGTCCGCTGCGGTGGATCTCGAAATGGGGGGGCACGCAGGCCACCCTAGGGGTGCGCCGTCGAAACCGGCAGAGCACTTGGTCACTGCTGCAAAACCGTCGAAGCGGTTCAGTTACGTGGAACGAGTGCCGATACCTCCTTCAGGAGGGGGACACCATGACCACCACCACCACAGCGAAGATCGCCCGATACGACGTCTTGGAGGCGAAGGACGGCCTGCACTGTGGCGTCCAAGGTGCATCGGTTTCATCCGCCGTCGGGCACCATCATCTGGTGCAGGCCGCCATGGAGGCGATCGAATCGGACGGCAGGCCTGCGACCGATGTGGCATGGGAGGACCTCCACCGCGGAGAGCTCACGAACCTGGCCAACGGGATGCTGTGCGGGGTCCACACCACTCAGATCGACGATCCCTACCCAGCCTGGGTGGATCAGGCCATCGCCTCTCACGACGCAATGCTGACGGGGCTCGGACGAAGCCTCGGCGAGGGGTCGATGCTCATCCGACGGGTGACGCCGACTGTCATCGAGGGCTGGAACATGGTGGCGACGGTGCATGCCGACGAGCACAGCGCCGTCCTCGTCTCAGGCAGTTACGGACCGAGAAGTTCGATCGAGACCCGCCACCCCGTGCGCTGGGGGTCGGGACGATAGTCCGCGGTCGGTCCGAAATCACCAGATGCACGGTTCCCCTCAGGCTGGCGCCGCCGGCCGCTTCGGTCGCGCCTGCTGCACCGGAACGGACCGTCGAGTGCAAACGATTTGCAACCGTCCTGGAACCGCTTTTTGCACACCCTCCCGGTAATTTTGATAGCAGCAACCCTCCACGGGCCGGCGGACCCGACGTCGATGACGTCGATGCGGCCTAGGTGGACATCGATCGAAGGGAACACATCCATGGCTGAACCGACATTCCGACGACCACGGCGACTGGTGCGCACTGCTGCTGGCATTTCCATGGTCGTCACGCTCGTCGGTACAGGGGCGGCATGTCTGGCCGCACCGGCTGGAGCGACCGCCGCTGCCACGGTACCCGTGGTGCTTCACTTGGTTCCGGCTTCGACAGTTCCGGCCAGCTACCAGCACGGCCTCGTTCCGACGCTGGTCCCGGCGCTGGGCCAGGCGACGTCGTCTGCTGCGGGCGGCAGCATCCAGTCCTT
>CAININ010000192.1 GCA_903849265.1 uncultured Acidimicrobiaceae bacterium | reverse complement strand
TGCCCACCCCGGGAACGAGGCAGAGCGTGTCCACATCGTCCTCCCGGACCGCCGCAGCCAGGGCGCTCGGCGACAGCGACGACAGGATGGCGAGAGCCAGGGATGGACCGACCCCGTGCGCCCCGAGCAGAGCCTCGAACGAACGTCGCTCGTCGGCTTGGGCGAAGCCGTAAAGAACGATGGCGTCCTCGCGGACGTGGGTGTGCACATGCAGGAAGACATCGGTTCCGGGCGCCCCCAGGCCAGCCAGCACCGACGCGGGTACCGACGCCCTGTAGCCGACGCCCTGCACCTCGACGATGACCTCGCCTGTCGACAGACGGTCGAGCAAGGTGCCCCGCAGCGACCCGATCACCTTCGCACGCCCATGTTCGCGGCATCAGCAGCATCAGCGGCAGCACTCGACGCATCGATGCCCGCCGTCGCAGCATCCACCGCCCGGCGTAGCGAACTAGTCGTCAGATGGCACGCGGCCAGCGCCAGGGCATCGGCGACATCGGGCGGGCGGGGCGGCTCGGACAAACCGAGCACCGAGGCAACCATCCGCTGCACTTGGTCCTTTGTTGCGCCGCCGTATCCCACCAAGGCCTGCTTGACCTCGTTCGACGTGTACTGCGCCACTTCGCACCCCGCCTCGGCCGCGGCCACCAGGGCCACCCCGGCGGCCTGCCCGGTGGCCATGGCCGTGCGCACGTTCACCTGGAAGAAGACCCGCTCGACGACCACAGCATCCGGTCGATACTCGGCCACAAGGGCCCGCAACTCATCGGACAAGGTGCGCAGCCGATCCTGAAGTGGCATCGTCGGCGGCGACGAGATGACTCCGCCAGCAACGGCGACGAGCGAACTCCCGCGCTTGGTCACCACGCCGTAGCCGCAGCGTGACAGGCCAGGGTCGATCCCGAGGACGAACATGCGTTCGATCGTAGCGTGCACTTGCTGCTCGCGGGGTGATCAGCCCTCGTAGGACGCCATGACCTCGTCGGGTATGTCGAAGTTGGCGTACACGTTCTGCACATCGTCGTGGTCGTCGAGCAGGTCGATGAGGCGCAAGACCCGCTTGGCCTCGGCCTCCGTCGCCACCTCGACGGTCGACGTCGGGACCATGGTGAGCTCGGGAGGTCCTGGCTCCAGGCCGGCCTCTTCGAGTGCCGTGCGCACCGCCATCATGTCGGCCGGAGCGCTGAGCACCATCCATTGCTCGCCTTCGTCGCTCAGGTCCTCTGCGCCCGCTTCCATCGACACCTCGAGGATGCGCTCCTCGTCGTGCGCACGGGGTACAGCGATCACGCCCTTGCGCTCGAACTGCCAGCTGACCGCACCGGGCTCAGCCATCGCCCCGCCGTTCTTGGAGAACACGTTGCGGATTTCGGCGCCAGTGCGGTTGCGGTTGTCCGACAGGCATTCGACGATCACTGCGACCCCGTCCGGCGCATACCCCTCATAGGCGATCGACTCATAGCGCACACCCTCGAGCTCCCCTGAGCCTCGCTTGATGGCTCGCTCGATGGTGTCGATCGGCACGGAAGAGTCCCGTGCCTTTGTGTACATGGTGCGCAGACTGGCGTTGGCCGTCATATCGCTGCCGCCCTCACGGGCCGCTACCTCGATCTGGCGGATGAGCTTGGCGAACACCTTGGCCCGGGCCGCATCCTTGGCGCCCTTCTGGTGTTTGGTGGTCGCCCACTTGGAGTGTCCTGACATGGCCTAGCGCCTTTCCTCTTTCGTCATCTCCACGAACAGCCGTTGCAGCCTACGGTCCGCGGTGAGCTCCGGATGGAATGCTGCCACCAGGACCGGTCCCTGTCGGCAGATGACCGGTCGATCCGGCGCACCTCCCTCGCCACGAAGCGTAGCCAGGACCTCGACGTCAGGCCCGGACGACTCGACGACCGGGGCCCGGATGAACACCGCCGGCAACGGCACATCGCCGAGGGCGGGAACCAGCACCTCTCCCTCGAAGGAGGCCGCTTGGCGCCCATACCCGTTGCGGCGGATGGTCAGGTCGATCACCCCGAAGCTGAGTTGATCGGGGCGTCCGTCGAGCACGTCGGTGGCCAGCAGGATCATCCCGGCGCAGGTTCCGAATGTCGGAAGGCCTGACTGGAGTACCTCCGTCAGCGGACCATCGAGCCCCGAGGACCCGAGGAGCAGGGACAACGTGGTCGACTCGCCACCGGGGATGACCAGTCCAGCCAGGCCCTGCAGGTCGGCCGGTCGCCGGACTTCAACCACGTGCTCACCCAGATCGGCGAATGCAGCTGCGTGCTCACGCACACCACCCTGCAGGGCGAGCACACCGATGGTCAACGGACGGGAGCCCGGCTACCAGCCACGGTCGGCCAGGTGCACGCCGAGTGAACCCATCTCCAGGCCCGCCATGGCGTCACCCAGGCCGGTGGACACCTTGGCCACCAGGGCGGCATCCGTGTAGTGGGCAGTTGCCTCGACAACGGCGCGGGCCATGAGTGGCGGGTTCGAGCTCTTGAAGATGCCTGATCCAACGAAGACGGCCTCGGCGCCGAGCTGCATCACCAGGGAAGCATCGGCCGGGGTGGCGATGCCGCCGGCACAGAACAGCGGCACGGGCAGACGGCCGGTGGTGGCGATCTCCTGCACGAGGCCGATCGGCGCACGCAGTTCCTTCGCCCACACGTACAGTTCGGCTGAGTCCGCCATGGTCACCTTGCGGATGTCCCCGAGGATCGATCGCAGGTGACGCACGGCCTCGACGATGTTGCCGGTGCCGGCTTCGCCCTTCGAACGGATCATTGCCGCACCCTCTGAGATCCGACGGAGGGCCTCGCCCAGATTGGTGGCGCCGCAGACGAACGGGACCTCGTAGCCCCACTTGTCGATGTGATGGGCCTCGTCAGCCGGGGTCAGCACCTCGCTCTCGTCGATGAAGTCGACGCCCAGCGCGGCCAGCACCTGCGCTTCGGCGAAGTGTCCGATCCGGGCCTTGGCCATCACCGGAACGGTGACCGCGGCCTTGATGCCTTCGATCATGGCGGGGTCGCTCATTCGGGCCACGCCGCCATCGCGGCGGATATCGGAGGGCACCCGTTCGAGGGCCATGACTGCGACGGCGCCGGCATCTTCGGCCACCTTGGCCTGCTCGGCGTCGACCACGTCCATGATCACGCCGCCGCGGAGCATCTCGGCGAGCCCTCGCTTGACGGTGAACGTTCCGGTCGGACGATCGGTGCTGGGAGAATCGGTCATGGCCCCATCCTACCGGGGAGCGCCGCCAGCCTCTGCAGCCTCTGCAGCCTCTGCAGCCTCTGC
>CAININ010000191.1 GCA_903849265.1 uncultured Acidimicrobiaceae bacterium | reverse complement strand
CCTCGGCCTCGTGCTCGTCGAGGAGCGCCATGGCCGTGGCCTCGTCGGCACTGCGCACGGTGACCCGGACCTTGATGCCCTCGATCCCGCTGGCCAGGAAGGCGACGGTGGCCGTGCCGGCGACAGTGCCGGCCGCGGCCTCGTCGTCCTGGGTGGCGATGTAGGCGGCCAGGGTCTCCCCCAGGCCCGACTCGCTCATCCCCCATGTCCGGATGACCCGGCTGACGATGGTCCCTTCGAGCTCGCCCCGCTCCGCCATGCGCTTCTGGAGGTCCGGCGCGATCGCCCGCTCGAACATGTCGGACATCTCGTAAGGCACACCGGGCACGGCGTAGACGACCTTGTGCCCGACCGGACAGATCAGCCCGGGTGCGGTGCCCTTGGTCTGAGGGATGATCGCCGCCCCTTTGGGCACATCGGCTTGGCGGAGGTTCGACTCCGGCATCTCCCGGCCCCGACTGGTGAACATGGTGCGGATCTTCGCCACCATATCCTCGTCGCGCACCAGCGGCACGTTCATGACCTCGGCGATGGCGTCCCGGGTGATGTCGTCGTGGGTCGGCCCGAGCCCGCCGCAGACGATGACCGCATCGCTGCGAGCCAGGGCCGTGCGGAATGCCAAGACGATGCGCTCGTGGTTGTCCCCCACTGCCTGATGAAAGTGGGAGCCCACGCCGAGGGCGGCCAGATGCTCACCCAGCCACTGTGAGTTGGTGTCGGCGATCTGCCCGAGGAGCAGCTCGGTGCCGACGGCGACAATTTCGACCCGCATGGCGCTTAGGCCGCCTGGCCGGTGTCGGCTGACGGGGTCTGATCAGTGGCAGTGGCGGCACGCTCAGCTGCGGCTTTGCGCCCGTCCACGTAGTACTGCGCCCCGGTGAACACCGTGAGGAACGCGGCGACCCACATGGCGGTGTTCAGGATCGCCCAGTGGCCGGCCAGCGGTGGGAACAGGCACATGCCGATGGCGATGTCCTGCACCAGCGTCTTGAGCTTGGCCGAATTGCGGGCCGGGATGGAGATGCCGTGGCGGCCGGCGATCGAGCGGTAGATGCTCATGGCGATCTCCCGGAAGGCGATGACGGCCACCGGCAACCACCAGATGATGCCCTTGGCCACCAAGGCCACCAGTGCGCCGAGCACGACGACCTTGTCGGCCAGCGGGTCGAGGAAGGCACCCGACCGGGTCGTGCCCTGCTTGCGTGCGATCCACCCGTCGATCCCGTCGGACATGGCCAAGAGTCCGCCGAACACGAAGGTGAACCAGCTGGCCCCCCACAGCATGATGAGGACGATCACGACCGGTGTGGCCAGCAGCCGGATGATCGTGATGGCGTTGGCCGGCGTCATCAACGCGGAGGGTCCGAAGGTCGTGTTGCGTGCCGGGTCTGACGTCGCCGGAGTGCTGGATCCGAGGGTGCCGTCGCTCATCGTTCCCCCGTGCTGGCTGCGGCCATCGGCATCGCCCCGTCCGCCGGGCCGTCGCCAATCGGCACGGCGGTCAGATCGGGGCCGTCGGAGTCGGTGACGATCACCTCGAAGAAGGATCCGACGGTCAGGTGTTCCGGCACGGTGACGATCCCATCGATCTCGGGGGCCTCACGGTAGGAGCGGGCTTCGCCGGGGGTGTCGATCAGCACCTCGATGGTTGAGCCGATCAGGTCGTCGCGACGGCGCGCCGTGATCCCATCCTGCAGCTCCGTGCACTCGCGGATTCGCTCGGTCACGAGCTCCTCGGGCACCTGGTCGTCGAGATCGGCGGCATAGGTGCCGGCCTCGTTGCTAAAGGGGAAGAACCCGACCCAGTCCAGCTGCGCCTCGTCGATCCAGGCCAGGAGGTGGTCGTGGTCTGCTTCGGTCTCCCCGGGGTAGCCCACGATGAACGACGAGCGGAAGGCTGAGGTCGGCTCGGCGGCCCGGATCGAGCGGATGCGCTCGAGGAAGCGCTCGCCCTCGCCCCATCGGCGCATGCGCTTGAGCATGGGTCGGGACACATGTTGCAGGGAGAGGTCGAAGTAGGGCACGCCGGTGGCAAGTATCGCCTCGACCAGCGCGTCATCGAGGGTGGACGGGTAGAGATAGAGGAGCCGGGTCCACCGAACTCGCGCCGACACTGCCGCCACCAGGTCGACGATGGGCCGGTTGCCGCCTATTGCGGGGCCGTCGATGCGGGGTTCGGTGCGGCCGGTCGATCGGTCGAGGGCGAAGGATGACAGGTCCTGGGCGACCAGGACGACTTCGGCCAGCGAGCCGTCCGATCCGCCGAGCTGGTCGACCTCGGCCAGGATCGACTCGGTGGAGCGCGACCGCTGCTTGCCGCGAAAGGAGGGGATGGCGCAGAAGCCGCAGTTGCGGTCGCAGCCCTCGGCCACCTTGATGTACGACCACGGTGCGCTGGAGTGCGGCCGGGGCAGGTTGAGGAGGTCGAAGTCGGGGATGGTGGCTGCAGGTGCTGGCTTGGTGCCCAAGGTGACCGGCGTGCCGGTGACGGTGTCGGCTGGCGTGCCGGTGACCGTCGGCGTGCCATGCGCTTCGGCGAACAGCGACATTCCGAACGGGGCAACCAGGTCGACTTCGGGCAGCGCCTCAGCAAGCTCGTCGCCGTAGCGCTCGGCCATGCAGCCGGTGACGACCAGGCGGGCGCCGTCCCTGCGGGTGTCAGACAGGGCGAGGACGGTGTCGATCGACTCCTGGCGGGCGGACTCGATGAAGGCACAGGTGTTGACCACCACCAGGTCGGCCTCCTCAGGGGAGTCAGCTGCCTCGAAGCCGTCCACAGTCAAGGTCCCGACCAATTTGTCCGAGTCGACCTGGTTCTTCGGGCAGCCCAAGGTCTCTATCCAGTACCGCTCGGCCACCGGTTCAATCTACCGGGCCGTGGAGGGGGTGTCCTACTGGTGTGCGCCGGTTCAACGCTCTCACGGTTACATGCCTCGCAGAGCGAGTCGTCGTCTCGGCTCTCGGCATGGCCGGACATCGTTAGGTTTTCCGATTGATATCAAAACTGCTTCTGATATCATTGGTACATGAAGCAGTTGCTCTTGCGTGTTCCGGACGAAGTCCATCGCAGGCTTGCTGCACGCGCCGTCCGCGATGGGCGGAGCGTGAACGCGCTGGCGACGGAGATCCTTGATGCTGCAGCAGACACAGACGAGGGCGACCGTCGTGATCGGCTCCGGGCACGAGCGGTGGCCTCCGGCGTACTGCGGGAGTCAGAGGCACCAGCGCTGAGCGACGCTGAGCGCTCCCAGATCCTGGCCTCGACCAAAGGGATGGGCCAGGTAATCGACCGAATCCTGGATGAAGACCGCAACCGGGTGTGATCGTCTACATCGATTCCTCGT
>CAININ010000190.1 GCA_903849265.1 uncultured Acidimicrobiaceae bacterium | reverse complement strand
GATTCCAAGTCCAGCACCTGAGGGGTGGTGCCACTCTTGCCTCCACTCACTTCGTCGCACTCTTTCTCGACAGTGCAGCGTGCCCGATCACTCATCGGGCGGTCCAATGCGTCGCCAGCCATCACATCGACGCAGCCCGCTCCTGCACCGCCACCAGGTCATCGAGCTGGGTGCGCACCGAGTCGGCATCGATCGGGATGAGCAGTGCTGACACGGCATCGGCCCCGGCCTCCGCGTAGCGGGCGGCGACGTCGGCATCGAGCGGCTGGAAGTACGGGCAGACCGTCACGGTGATGTCGGAGCGAGTCCGTCCCTGGTCGGCCAGCAGCACGTCGAGGCGGGCCAGCGGTTCGGCCAGCTCCTCGGGGGTGCGGTTGAACGAGTGCCAGCCCTGCCCGGCCCGTGCCACCCGCTTCAGCGCGGCATCCGACTCGCCCCCGATGTGGATCGGGAGCGGGGCCTGGATCGGCTTGGGGAACATCTGGCAGGGGTCGAGTGAGTAGAACTCGCCTTCGAACTGCGACGTCTCTTCGGTCCACAGGGCATGCAGGACCTCGAGGTACTCGTCGGTGCGCCGGCCCCGCTGGGGCCACGACACGTTGACCGCCCGGAACTCCTCCTCCAGCCAGCCCACGCCGATGCCGAAGTCGACCCGGCCGTTCGACAGCCAGTCCAAGGTGGCCACCTCTTTGGCCGTGTAGACGGGGTTGCGCTGGGGTAGCAGCACCATGGCCGTGCCGAGGCGGACCGTCGTGGTGTGGGCGGCCAGGAACGAGAGCGTGTTGATCGGCTCGAGCAGGCCGGTGCCGGGGGGCGCCGGGATCTTGCCGTCGTCGGCGTAGGGGTAGGACGAGGCGTACTCCTCGAACAGAACGACGTGCTCGCCCACCCACAGCGTGGAGAAGCCCCGCGCTTCGGCTTCGGTGCCGATGGTGGCCAGCAGCTCCGGTGTGGAGAACGGTGAGGCAGTGGGTATCCAGAGATCGACGCGCATGGTGTCTGTTCTAGACGACCGTGATTGCCGATGCCTCAGGCGGTCACGGACGGAGCAACCAGTGGCCACGGACGCTCGCGCTCGGCCAGCCGGGCGAGGTCCAAGAGGAGCTGCTCTTCGTGGTGGCGCCCGATGATCTGCATCCCGACCGGTGCCCCGTCGACCGTCCCGACCGGAACCGATACCGCTGGCAGTCCGGACAGGTTGGCCGGGATGGTGAGGGCCCCGTTGTTGCCGATGGCCTTGTCGAAGCCGTAGGTGGCGATGAGGTCGACATCGCCGACCTTGGTGGGCATAGGCCCGCCGGCGTCGAAGGCGATGTCCGGGTTGGTGGAGGCGAAGATGAAGTCGGCCTGATCGAACAGGTCGGCCATCTGCTCGTTGAGGGCGATCCGGAACAGCTCGGCCTTGCCGGCCGACTGGATGCTGTAGTGGTGGGCAGCCAGGTTCATGCCGATCTGGATTTCAGGAGTCAGGTCGTCGTTGCAGTCGGGGAACCGGTCGCCGAGCTCGCCCACCAGGCCGACCAGGTTGGACAGGGCCCACTCGAGCCCGCCTTGCGGCAGCTGTACGACCACATCCACCCGGCGCAGTCCGGCGTCGGCGATGAGGGCTTCGGCTGCCTCGATGACCAGCGCGGCCACCCGGGGCTCCACGATGGCGGCACCGAGGTCGACCGAGATGACGGCCCGCTTGCCGGCCAGGTCCATAGTGCCGAGCCCGGCCTCCCAGCCGCCCACCTTGGGGAGGCTGAGGTTGTCCCGTGCGTCGAAGCCATTGCAGACGTCGAACCAGCGGGCCGTGTCACGCACCGAGCGGGCAAGGCACCCGACGGTGACGGTCAGCGGCGGTTGGAGCGTGGCCGGGCCTCGGGGGATGCGGCCGTAGGTGGATTTGAGGCCGAACAGGCCGGTGAAGCCAGCGGGGATCCGGATGGAGCCACCCCCGTCCCCGCCGGTGGCGATGGGCAGCAGACCGCCGGCCACAGCCGCGGCCGAGCCGCCCGAGGAGCCGCCCGGGGTTCGGTCGGTGTCCCACGGGTTGCGGGTGATGCCGTGGAGTTTGGTGGCCGTGCAGTTGACGCCCCCGAACTCGGACGCCGTGGTCTGGCCGGCCAGCACCGCACCCGCAGCGCGCAGTCGGGTGACGTGGGTGGAGTCGTACTCCGACACACGGTCGGCAAATACGAGCGAAGCCTCGGTGTAGGGCCATCCGCCGACGGGCTCGAGCTCTTTGACGCCGATGGGCACGCCACCGAACGGAAGAGAGGTGTCGGCTATGGCCGCCTGGGCCCGTGCAGCGTCGGCGTCGATGTGGGAGAAGGCGTTGAGGTCGGAGGCCGCAATGGCCGTCAGCGACGCCTCGAGGGCCTCGGTGGGGCTGAGGGTCTTGGCCCGAAAGGCGTCGACCAGTGAGCATGCATCTTCGAGCCACGGTTCGGTCATGGTGGTGACGTTACCCGTGTGGGCCTCGGGACACCGGGTGAACGCTGCCGGGTGCCAGGCGGCCCTGTTGATGGCCCGATGGCCGCATGGCCAACTGGATCAGCGCTCGGAGTCGAGTCCGGCCATCTGGGGTGCTCCGTAGCGGGTGCCAGCCACGGCTGCGCTCGGCACGGCCAACTCGATGGCGGCCAGCTGCGCGTCGTCCAAATCGAGACCGGTGGCCGCCAGCACCCCGGCCAACTGCTCGGGTGTGCGGGCCCCGATGACCGGGATGATGTCGTCGCCACGGGTGAAGGCCCAGGCCATGGCCACCTCGGCCACGCTGGCTCCGATCGTGGCGGCCACCGTTGTGAGGGCGTCGACCAGGGCCAAGTTGGCCCCGACGTTGTTGGGAGCGAAGCGAGGGGCATGAGCGCGGAAGTCCCCAGGGGCGATGGTGCGTGCCGTCGACCAGTTGCCCGACAGCAAGCCCCGCGACAGCACCCCGTACGCCGTGATCCCGATGCCGAGCGCACGGGTGGTCGGGAAGATGGTGGCCTCGGGTCCGCGGGACATCAGCGAGTACTCGATCTGCAGGTCGGCCACCGGGTGGACGGCGTGCGCCCGCCGGATGGTGTCGGCACCCACTTCGGACAGGCCAAGGTGGCGGACCCAGCCAGCTTCGATGCACTCGGCGATGGCGCCGACGGTCTCCTCGATGGGCACGGACGGATCGAGCCGGGCCGGCCGGTAGATGTCGATGTAGTCGGTCCCGAGCCGCTGCAGGCTGTAGGCCAGGAAGTTCTTGACCGCTGTCGGCCGGCCGTCGAAGCCGTGCCACGCCCCGTCCGGACCTCGCATCCCGCCGAACTTGACCGACAGGACCACATCGGATCGGTCGCGGCCAGTGAGCGCCTCGGCGATGAGTAGCTCGTTGTGGCCCATGCCGTAGAAGTCACCGGTGTCGATGAGGGTGATGCCGGCATCCAAGGCGGCGTGGATGGTGGCGACGCCCTCCGCCCGGTCCACCGGCCCGTACGAACCGGACATCCCCATACAACCGAGCCCGACGGCGGACACCGGCCCGGCTGTGCCAAGTACTCGTTGCTCCACGGTGATGCTCCTCGGATCGGGGGTCCCTCGGGGACCTTCGGGGCGAACCTACCCGGATGCATCGGAGACGGGTTTAGCGTGAGGGGATGAGCATCAGTGACACGACCCCGCCGGCGGCGACCGGAACCCAGGGAACTCCCGTCCGCACCGACCCCGCACATCCCTTCACCTTGGCGGTCGACATCGGCGGAACCGGCCTGAAGGCGTCGGTGCTTGATGCCTCGGGACTGATGGTGGCAGACCGGGTGAAGATCCCCACGCCGTACCCGCTGCCTCCGGACAAGCTGGTCACCTCGTTGAAGAAGCTGATCGCCGCACTACCGAAGGCAGAGCGGGCTGCCGTTGGGTTCCCTGGGATGGTCCGTGGCGGTGTCGTGCTGTCGGCTCCCCATTTCATCACCGTCAGCGGGCCTGGCAGTGCGATCGACCCTCACCTCGTCGAGCAGTGGGACCGGTTCGACCTGGCCGCTCATCTGACCCAGGAGTTCGGTATCCCCACCAAGGCGGCTAACGACGCCGACATCCAGGGTGCCGCCGTGGTGCAGGGCAAAGGACTCGAGGTGGTGATCACCCTCGGCACCGGGTTCGGCACCGGGCTCTTCTACAACGGCGAGCTCCTGCCACATCTCGAGATCGCCCACCAGCCCTTCCGCAAGGGCGAGTCCTACGACGACCAGCTGGGCGAGGCCACCCGCAAGCAGATCGGCGAGGTGCGGTGGAACAAGCGGGTGATGAAGGCGATCGCCAACATGCGGGCCCTTACCTTGTTCGATCACCTCTACATCGGCGGAGGCAACTCGCGGAGGGTGCTCCGCCGTCACCTGCCTGATGACATCACCGTGGTGGACAACACCGCCGGGATCCTCGGCGGGATCCGCCTGTGGGTGCCGATGCACGGCGAGGCGTAAGGCACGATCTCCACCGAAGAGGCCGGCCCAGGTGGTCGAGTTCAGCCCTGCAAGCGCCGCCACCGTCGCTCGACGTCCTTGAGGTCGCGCTTCCAGCCCTTGCGGGTCTCGATGGCTGCGTCGCGCTGTACCGCCGCCAGTCGCTCGGCGGCGTCGGCCAGGTCGACCTGCTCCGCCGCCAGGTCTTCGAGCCACTCGATGGAGAAGACGATGTCGTGGAGGTCGCCCAGCTTGTCCTGGAGACGCTCGGCCGCCTTGGCCGTCTTGCGGGCCGCTCCTCCCTCGACCAGCGCCAGGGTCTCGCACCCGTAGCGGAGGTCCTTCAGTCGGATCCGTAGCCGGTGCAGGTGGACGTCGGACGGGTCCTTCCTGGCTTTGCGGGCCGCACCGCGCAGGTCGTGCCATGCCCGCTGGAGCATCACCGGCAGGACCTCGTCAGCAGGGGCAGCCCCCTTGGTCGTGAACGCAGGGCCCTCCCACAGGATCATCATCTGCTCGGTGAGTTGGAACCGACGGGGTCCTGCCTGGTCCGCGGCGATCTGCTCGGCGACCGCGCCGCGGTGCCAGTCGACGACCGCCAGCAACCGGACCACCTCATCGGACTCGAGCGTCTCGGGGCCCTTTTCGCTGATGAGCCCGGCCAGCAGGTCGAGATCCCGGGACTGACCGAGTTCGTTGCCGTACCAGGCGAGCTCGGCACGCAACGTGGTGCCCCATGCAGGGTCGAGGAGGAGGCGGAACGTGCGCAGATTGGAGCGGATGCGCCGCATGGCAACCCGGCTCTGGTGGATGCGCTCGGTCCGGTCGGGGCGCCGCTCGGTGCCGGCCAACGACTCGACGGCGGACTGAGCCCACAGCGGACGGGTCCCCATCGTCATGGTCAGGCCGTCGACGGTCCCTGCTCCCTTCGACGTGTCGACGAACTCGTCACCTAAGTCGTTGAGCAGGAAAGTGCGTGCGGACATGGCCAGCACCCGGTGCAGGACCATGCCTGCGGTGGGTTCGGGGAAGGAATCGTCGATGTGGCGCCGGTGCCTGCCGCTGGCAGGTGTGACCAGGTCCGCTCCCGTGCCGGTCTCGTCGTCGGGCATGTCGATGATCATCGGTTTGGCCTCCGTCATCAGACTAGGAGGGCTGGCTTGGGAGCGCGGGCCGGTGGCCCGGGTGGTCCGGAGCGCCCGCATTTGGTGGAAGGTGCATGTTTGGTGTTTGGCTCGCATCAATATCGATATCGACGATGCGGCGTGCGGCGAGGTGATGCACCGATATCACCTGTCGACCAAGAGCGAGGCAGTCAACCTCGCGCTGCGCCTGCTTGCCGGCGAGCCGTTCGACATCGAATCCGCCCGGGCGCTTCGAGGGTCAGGATGGGAAGGCGACCTCGACGAGCTGCGCTCGAGTCGCGGCTGATGATCCTGATCGACACGTCGGCCTGGATCGAGTTCCTGCGTGACACCTGAAGCCCCATCTGTGTCCGAGTGGACGCGCTCCTCGGCGGCGACATCGCGACGTGTGGCCCAGTACGGATGGAGCTGCTCGCCGGAGCGAGGGACGAACGCCATCTCGGCGAACTCCGCAGGCTCCTGGCCGGCGCTGCGAACGTGACCGCCCAGCCCGGCGACCATGAGGCAGCGGCCAGTCTCTATCGACAGTGTCGAAGCCGAGGGGAGACCGTCAGGAGGATGATCGACTGTCTGATCGCAGCCATCGCCATCCGGACCGACTGCCCGATCCTCCACAGCGATGTGGACTTCGATGCCCTGGCCCGCCACACCGCGTTGAGGATCGCCGACCGAGGGTGACGTCGGGCCGCGGCGTTCGTCGGTGACCCCGGTACGCTCGGCCCATGCGCGCAGTCACCATCGTCGACGGGGACCTCTGCTGGAACGAGCATCCTGACCCCGTACCCGGATCAGGCGAAGTGGTGGTGGCCGTGACGGCCGCCGGCATCAACGGGGCCGACATGCTTCAACGCAAGGGCTTCTACCCGGCGCCGCCGGGCTCGCCGGCCGATATCCCCGGGCTCGAGTTCTCGGGAACTGTGCTGGTCAACGGGCCCGGTTCCAGCCGGTTCGCCGTAGGTGACCGGGTCATGGCCATCTGTGGCGGCGGCGGCCAGGCCGAACAGGTGGTCGTGCCCGAGTCGGCGCTGCTCCCGGTGCCCGACGGAGTGGATCTGGTGCACGCCGGCGGGTTCCCCGAGGTCTTCTCCACCGCTCAGGACGCGTTGATCACCCAGGCCCACCTGGGCACTGGCGACAGGGTCTTGATCTCTGGCGGAGCCGGCGGTGTCGGCACCGCGGCCGTGCAACTAGCCCGGGCCGCTGGCGCCCATGTGGTGGCGACCGTCCGCAACCAGGCATTCCACGGTGAGGTCGCGGCGTTGGGTGCAGACGAAGTGATCCTTCCCGACCAGGTCGGCGATTTCGGCCCCTATGACGTGTCGTTGGAACTGGTCGGCGCTCCAGGGGTGGAGGCAGTCCTGCCTCATCTGGCCACCGGTGCCCGGATCGTGGTCATCGGCGTCGGCGCCGGGGCCAAGGCGGAAGTCAACCTGCTGGCTCTGATGGGGGCGAGGGCCACCATCGGCGGGTCCACCCTGCGAGCTCGTTCCATCGAGGACAAGGCCGCAGTAGCCCGACTGGTCGAAGGGTTCGCCTTGGCGCTCTTGGCCGAGCGGGCCATCCATGTGCCGGTCGCCGAGACGTTCCCCATGGCCGAGGCCGCGGCCGGCTATGAGCGGTTTGCTGCCGGAGGAAAGCTCGGCAAGATCATCCTTGTCAACGGATGAGCGAGGCAACGGATGAACAGGGGCATCGGTCGATGTCCAGCCGGCAGGTTGCCGTGATGCCGGAGTTCCTGCCCCTGCCGCCTGTGGGCCGCCGGTTCACCGGAGGCCAGCCGGTTCGCCTGGGGGATACCGACCCCCTGGGCCGTCTGCGGCCTGACGCTGTCGCCCGCTATCTCCACGATGTGGCGAACGATGACTGGGACGACACCGACGTCGATACCGGCGACATGTGGGTGCTACGCCGCACGGCCATGCGCCTCGGACCGGGTGGGCGCTGGCCGACCCTGGGCGAGCACGTAGCCGCCACCACCTGGTGCACGGGAATAGGAGCGGCCTGGGCCGAGCGACGGACCGACCTGTCGGTCAACGGCACAGTGTTGGTGGAGACAGCCGGACTGTGGGTGCCGCTCGACGGGACAGGTCGCCCTCGCAGGATCCATCCCGAGTTCAAACGGATCTACGGCGAGTCCGCCCAGGGCCGCAAGGTATCGGGTCGGGTCGACCTCCCCGACGTGCCGACCGGCGTCATAGCCCGGCCGTGGCCGCTGCGCCGGGTCGACCTCGACGTGGCTGGCCACGTCAACAACGCGGCGAGCTGGACGGCGCTGGTAGAGGTGGCCGAGGAGCCGGTGTCATCGGCCGTGCTGATCCACCACGGGCCCATCGAGTGGGGTGACGACGTCACGCTGGTGACCGTTGCCGGCCAGCTTTGGCTTCTGGCCAATGGCCAGGTGCGCGTGTCGGGTCGCTACGAACTGATGGGCTGACGCCTGTTCCACGCCGCTCTGCACCCATGGCAGGTGGGGCAGAGTCAGCGCCAGCAGGGTCAGGCCAGCAGGGTCAGCGCGAAACGATGACCGAGGAGCCGTGGCCGAACAGGCCCTGGTTGGCAGTGATGCCGACTCGGGCACCCTCGACCTGGCGGCCGGTGGCTTGGCCACGCAGCTGCCACACGAGTTCGCAGACCTGAGCGATGGCCTGGGCGGGGATGGCCTCGCCGAAGCTGGACAGACCGCCGCTGGCGTTGACCGGGATGCGCCCGCCGATGGTGGTGTCGCCGTCGCGCAGCAGGCGTTCGGCCTCACCCTGCTTGCACAAGCCGATGTCCTCGTACCAGTCGAGCTCGAGAGCAGAGGAGAGGTCATAGACCTCGGCCAGGCTCACGTCTTCGGGGCCGATGCCGGCTTCTTCGTAGGCGGCCATGGCCACCGACTGTTTGAAGGTGGGCCCGACCGAAGAGGCAGCCACCGACGAGTCGGTGGAGAAGTTGGGCATCTCGATGATGGCTTGGGGGAACCGGGGGGTGACCGTGGACACGGCGTCGATGGTCACCAGGTCCTGGGATCCGGCGTGTTTCTTGGCGTACTCCATCGAGCAGAGCACCAAGGCGGCACCGCCGTCGGAGGTGGCGCAGATCTCGAGCAGGCGCAGGGGGTCCGCCACCATGGGGGAGGACAGGACCTCTTCGGCTGTGACCTCCTTGCGGTAGCGGGCATACGGGTTCTCCAGACCGTGCCGGGCGTTCTTCACCTTGACGGCGGCGAAGTCCTCCTCGGTCGCCCCGAACAGCTCCATGCGGCGCCGGGCGTAGAGGGCGAAGTAGGTCGGGTTGGTGGCGCCCATGAGATGGAAGCGCAGCCAGTCCGGGTCGTCCTTGCGGTCGCCGCCCACCGGGGTGAAGAACCCCTTGGGGGTGGTGTCGGCCCCGACCACCAGGGCCACGTCGCACAAACCGGCCAGGATCTGGGCCCTGGCGTTGTTGATGGCCTGGGCACCCGAGGCGCATGCGGCATACGAGGACGAGACGCGAGCGCCGGTCCAACCCAGGGCCTGGGCGAAGGTCGCGCCGGCCACGAAGCCCGGGTAGCCGTTGCGGATGGTGTCGGCGCCGGACACGTACTGGACGTCTGTCCACGCCACGCCAGCTTCGGCCAATGCGTCGCCGGCAGCAGCCAGGCCGTACTCGACGAAATTGCGTCCCCACTTGCCCCACGGATGCATGCCGGCGCCAAGGACGGCGACCTTCTTGTCGTTCGCCATGTCAGGCCCCCTGTCCGATTCGAGCGCCGGTCGGGCGCCACTTCCACACCATGTACTCGTGCTCGTCGTCTTCGTACAGCGTGTCGAGGACCAGTTCGACCTCGGTCCCGACCGACAGGTCGTTGACGCCGACGCCAGGGACGACCTGGCCCATGACCACCATCTGCTCGGCGGCGAGCTCGACAGCGACGAGGGCGAAGGGCACGTAGGGGTCGGCCGCCTCGTAGGGCTTGGGCGGCTGGTAGCAGGCGTCGGTGTAGGACCAGATCTTGCCGGTGCGGCTCAGGGGAGTTTCCGCGAACTCCTTGCCCTGGCACTGTGGATTGCGGCAGAAGAAGGTCTCTTTGGGGAAGGCGATGTTCCCGCAACTGGTGCACTTGGAGCCGAGCAGGGTCGGTGCCTGCTCGTCGAGGGTGAACCAGCCGTCGATGGCCGGCACCCGGGTCTTGGTCGTCATGGGGCGAATCCTAACGGACCGTCAGAAACGTCGGTGAGGCCGGTCCAGGCGGCTGATCCAGTCCACCGAGCGATCGTCCGAGTGGGGGGTGTGAGTGCTCAGGGGTTGACGACGAAGTGCGCAGTGGCGCTCTGGTGGGTGGCCGTTCCCGTGGTCGGAGAGATCGTCCCGGCCACCTTCCACTTCCCGATCGTCCCGGTGAAGTGGACCAAGCGACGAACCGATCCTCCGGACCAGGTGGTGGAGGTCACGGTCGCACGAACTACTTCGGTGCCGTAGGTGCCGGCCACGGACATGGTGATCGGGCCGGCCGAGGGCGCAGCGGACGTGTTCATCCAGGGAGGAACGTTGTAGGACACCGTGACGTCGAAGGACGATCCGGCGAACGATCCCCGATAGCGGAAGACCGGGACCGCACCGGCCCCCGGCTCGGGCGCGGTCGGCGAGGAGGCCGCAGGGCTGATCAAGGCGGAGGTCCCGGTCACCATATGGCCTTCGATGTCGCCGGTGAAGGCCGCCAGCGTGCCTGTGCCCGTGGGATTGCTGGCGCTCGGACGGAGGAGCGTCCAGTTGAAGGTGGCGCTGCCGGCTCCGCTGTGGATGCCGGCGCTAGGGCTTACGAGCAACAAGACGGTGGCCGCACCGATGCCGAGCGCCACCACGATCAGAACGACGACGATCCATGTCCTCGTTCGACCCCGTGTGCCCTGACTTCGGCCGACCGGTTCACCCGCGGGGGAACCGGTGGTGGCTCCGACTCCTTCGGCCGCCGAGGAGGAATCGCTCATGGTGCATCATCACCCACGAGACGCGCTCAAGGGGTGGACGTTCGGATCAGGGTGCG
Organism: uncultured Acidimicrobiaceae bacterium; assembly: GCA_903849265.1. Lineage (GTDB taxonomy): Bacteria > Actinomycetota > Acidimicrobiia > Acidimicrobiales > RAAP-2 > Bog-756. The sequence continues at coordinate 1,146 of CAININ010000190.1, read as the reverse complement.
TGCAGCTGCACTGTGGGGAAGTAGGTGGCGTAGCGCCCACGATCGCGGGTGAGGAGGCTCAGCCCGGCCACGGCGGCATGGGCGCCGATGAACAGGTCCGGCAGCGGCGCCTTCCTTTCCCCACCGTTCTTCCGATAGGCCAGAATTGATTACGAGTGGCCCTCGGTCAACTGTCAGAGCGAGTGCATCGGTGGACCATGCGGACCACGCCGGGTCAGCGGTAAGGACGTCGAGGATGACGTTGCTGTCGACCAGAGTCCCGTCCGTCACTCGGGCTCGCCGCCGGTCAGAGCCATGACCTCGTCTGTACTCATGACGACGTCACCTCGCCCGCGCATCCGCCATGCGAGCGCGTGGCCGCGCGTCGGCGACTCGGGGTCCTTTCTGATCACGATGGCATCGCCCTCGATCCTGACGGTGATGGCAGTCCCCTCGCGGATACCCAACCGGTCGAGCAGTTCTTTCGGAATCGTCACCAGGCCCTAGACGCGCACTTTCATGCCAAGGAATTTGTCAGTTGGATTCCCACTCGGACACCGTGATGCTGATCTCCTGGCCCTGTGCTCCCCCGTGCTAGTAACTCCGCCATGGAGACTCGCAAGATCGGTTCGCTCGAGGTGTCGGTCATCGGACTGGGCACCAACAACTTCGGCTTCTTCATGACGGCCAGTGCCGTGGCCCCGGTGGTCGATGCGGCAATCGAAGAGGGCATCAACTTCTTCGACACCGCCGACTCCTACCTCGACAGCGAGCGCCGGTTGGGCCAAGCCCTGGGGCGGCGGCGCGACCAGGTGATCCTGGCCACCAAGTTCGGTAGTCCGGTGGGTGAGGACGGAGCCGGGGGCGCGTCCCCTGCATACATCCGCAGTGCGGTCGAGCGGAGCCTGCACGCTCTTGGCACCGACCGGATCGACCTCTACCAACTCCACCGTCCGGACCCGCTCACCCACATCTCGGACACGCTGGCCGTGCTGGATGAGCTAGTGGATGAGGGCAAGGTGCTCGAGATCGGCTGCTCCAACTTCTCCATGACGCAGCTACGCGAGGCCGAGGCAGCAGTCGGGCCCGACGATGCCCGGTTCGTGAGCCTCCAGAACCACTTCAGCCTGCTGGAACGAGGCGATGAGGCCGAGATCCTGCCCGAAT
>CAININ010000189.1 GCA_903849265.1 uncultured Acidimicrobiaceae bacterium | reverse complement strand
CTTCAGCAGCGGGTATCAGGACGTGTTGGTGCCGACGACCCTCGGCCTCTACATCCTCGACGGGCGCACAGGTGCAACGATCACCACGCTCGATGGTTCAGCCGACGGTGGCTACCTGGGACTCCAGAACTCCCCCTTGGTGACGGCTGACCCGAACGGCACTGTGGGCATCACCCTGGCTGGCTACGTCGGCGATCCCAGCTACGGCCGGGTCGACCACTTCGAGGTCGACGGTTCGAGTGCGGCTTCTGCGATCACATCCGCATCCTGGCCGATGTTCCACCGTGACCCACAGTTGACCGGTAATGCCGGCGGGACCCCTGCCGTCGGGTCGATCCCGGCTTGCTCCATCCCCAGCGCAGTGTTTTCGGGGTACGACGTAGTGGCCGCCGACGGTGGGGTTTCGACCTACCCGACTCCTGGACAGCCGTTCTGCGGGTCGGCTGGAGCGCTCGCCCTCACCTCGCCGGTCGTCGGGATGGCGATGTCCCCTGCGTCAGGCGGCTACTGGCTGGTGGCCGCTGACGGCGGCATCTTCGCCTATGGCGATGCGGCTTTCCACGGATCGATGGGCGCCAGCCACCTGAACCAGCCGATCGTCGGCATGGCAGCCACGTCCGATGGGGGCGGGTACTGGCTGGTGGCCTCTGACGGGGGCATCTTCGCCTTCGGTGATGCCGCCTTCTACGGCTCAATGGGCGGAAGTCATCTCAACAAGCCGATCGTCGGCATCACCGCCATGCCTGACGACTCCGGCTACTGGATGGTCGCCTCTGACGGCGGCATCTTCGCCTTCGGCGATGCCCCGTTCGACGGTTCCATGGGTGGCAGCCACCTCAACAAGCCGATCGTGGGCATCGCCCGGGACCCGAACTCGGGCGGCTACTGGATGGTCGCCTCTGACGGCGGCATCTTCGCCTTCGGCGGCGCACCGTTCCTGGGTTCGACCGGTGCGATCTCGCTGGTGGCTCCGGTCGTGGGAATGTCCTCGGCCGTCAACGGGTCCGGATACCGGTTTGTTGCCGCCGATGGCGGGATCTTCAGCTACTCGGCCCCGTTCTTCGGTTCGGCAACGGCTCCGCTGGTGGCGCCGGTGGTCGGTATGGCGGGGTTCTGAGCATCGGCTCGCACTCCGAAGAGACCCCAGGGGGTCGACCGCGTAGACTCCTGGCGTGACCGACGTCCTGGCCGTGGCCAACCAGAAGGGCGGAGTGGCGAAGACCACGACCGTCCACTCGTTGGGAGTGGCATCGGCCGAGTTGGGCCGGCGCACTCTGGTGGTCGACCTCGACCCGCAGGCCTGTCTCACCTTCTCCCTCGGGTTCGACCCCGACAACCTCGAGAGTTCGCTGCACGATGTGTTCGTGCGTCGACAAAGCGTTGCAGAGGTGGCGTTGGCCGTGCCCGGGGTTCCCGGTCTCGACGTGCTGCCCTCCACGATCGACCTCGCCGGCTCCGAGGTCCATCTCTTGACCCGGACCGGGCGGGAGCACGTGCTGGCCCGAGCGCTCGAGCCGGTCCTCGACCGTTATGACCTCATCCTGATCGACTGCCCCCCGTCGCTCGGGGTACTGACCATCAACGGGCTCACCGCAGCCCGATCCGTCTTGATTCCGTTGCAGTGCGAGGCGCTGTCGCACCGCGGAGTGGGACAGCTCCTCGAAACCATCGAGGATGTCCGGGCCTTCGCCAACAGCGAGCTGAACGTCCGCGGCATCATCGCCACCATGTACGACGACCGGACCAAGCACTCCCGGCACATCTTCGAAGAGGTGCAGACCCGGTACGGGATCCCCGTCCTCCAGCCCCCGGTCCGTAAGTCGATCCGGTTCGCCGAGGCACCAGCCCGGGGCAAGTCGATCCTGCAGCACGCGCCCAACTCCCCCGGAGCCCAGGCCTACCGTGCGTTGGCCGCATCACTGCTCGAGCCGGGCGTGGTGGCCGGCGCACCAATCTGATGGCTGACGGTCCCGACCCGCTCGGCAAGCGGGCGCTCTACTGGATGCCGGTCGAGGCTGAAGCCACGTTCGATGACGACGACCGCCCGGGTGTCCGAGGCCACGACGTCCCGATCGAGGCACGGCACGCCCGGCCCGCAGG
>CAININ010000188.1 GCA_903849265.1 uncultured Acidimicrobiaceae bacterium | reverse complement strand
CTCGGGCTGTTGCCGACGCCGCTTGCCACAGCACTGAAGGTGTAGCTGTCCCCGTTGGTCAGTCCGGCCACAGTGCAAGATGTGGTGGCGGTGCTACAGGTCTGACCACCGTGAGCACTGTTTGTAGCATCAGCAGCAGTGACCAAATAGGAGCTGACTGTTCCTTGAGTTGTCGAGACGGGCGGAGAACCGGTCCACGTCACCGTCGCCGACAAGTTCCGTGGAGTGGCCACAATGTTGGTCGGAGGTCCTGGGGGTGCTTCCGGCGTGGCATAGATGGACGTCGACAGGGCGCCGTTGCCGTTAACGTTTGTGGTGTAGATGGCGAATCCGTAACGAGTGTTGTTCGTGAGTCCGGTGACAGTGCACGAGGTGCCGGTTGTGACACAGCCTGAGTCGGTGCCCTTGACGACCGTGTAGCCGGTGATTGCCGAACCGCCGTTGTTGGGTGCGCTCCAGGACAGCGTGATCGACTGGTTCCCTTGTGTGGCCGTGAAGTTCAAAGCCACCGAAGGGATGGTCGACGGCGTGGTCGACGCGGTGGCCGATAGCGGAGACACGCCAATCGCATTCGTGGCTGTCACCGTGAACGAGTAGCTCGTTCCATTCGTCAACCCCGAAAATCCGCACGAGGTCGCTGTGGTTGTGCACCCAAGGCCCGATGGGCTTGAGACGGTGTAGCTCGCAACTGGTGAGCCCTCGGCGTTCGAACCGGTCCAACTGACAGTGATGGTCTGGTTGCCAGGGCTGGCGGTCACGTTGGAGGGGGCGGTCGGCACTGCGACAGGAACGATCCCATTTGAGGTCGCCGACGGCGAACCTGTGCCTGCAGCGTTGGTTGCGGTGACGACAAAGGAGTAGCTGTCGCCGTTCACCAGCCCGCTGATGACCACGGGGCTCGAGGAGCCTGAAGCAGTTTGGCCACCGCGCCCCGAACTGGTCGAGTCAGCGGCGGTCACGGTGTAACTGGTGATGGCCGATCCGTTAGCGACGGGGGAGGTGAACGACACCGACGCTGATCCGGCGCCCAGAGTGGCAACGACCGACGTCGGCGCACCGGGAGGTCCGATCAGGTTGCCGTTGACGAGCGTCCAGTTGGTCGGAAGGCTCGCCGGGGTTCCTACAATTCCTCCGGACCCCGCTCCTGTGAGAGTGGCACCAGCCAAGCCGGCACCGGAAAGTGTGGCCCCACGGAGCGAACTGCCAGTGAGGTTCGCCATGGTGAGGTCGGCACTGGTGAGGTTGGCATTCGTCAGGTTGGCCCCGGTGAGGGTGGCGGAATGGAACGCGGCGTTAGTCAGGTTGGCACTCGGCCCGACCAGATATCCGCCGACGAGTATCCAGTTGGAAGGAAGGCTATTTGGGGCTCCAATGATCCCTCCGGAAGCCACTCCGGTGAGCGTGGCGCCGGTCAGGGTGGCCCCGGTCAGGGTGGCCCCGGTCAGGGTGGCCCCGGTCAGATCGAGGCCGGTGAGATCGAGCCCGGCCAGATTGGCACCGGTCAAGTTGGCTCCTGGTCCGATCAGATAGCCACCCAGCACGACCCATCCGGTCGGGAGGTTGATCGGCGTTCCCGAGATCCCACCTGAAATCACCCCGGTAAGGGTGGTACCCGTGAAATCGACGTTGCCCAGGCCGTCGTTGGTCAGGGTGGCGCCGGTGAGGTTGGCGTTGGCAAGGCTGCAGCTCGTGAGCGGCCAACCGGTCATGTTGGCCGACGGGCCGACCAGGTAGGTGGCACCGGATGAATAGCCCGCAGTTAGCCATGGCGTGGGGCAGGCGACTGCTTTCCAATTGGCTGGCAGTCCTGTTGGCGTTCCGATTCCGCTGATAGCGGCCCCGGTAAGGGTCGTGCCGGTGAAGTTGGCCCCATCGAAGTTGCCGCTGTTCGCCACATGTGCGGTGTAGACCCCGCCCATGGTCACGCGGGTGAGGATGTCATTGGTGAAGTTGGTGCCGGAAAAGTTGTAGTAGGAGAAGTTGGCTCCCGTGTAATTATTGTTGGAGAGGTTGCAGCCTGCGTAGTTGTAGCCACTGCAGACAGTGGTAGCGCCCGCCACTTGGACCCCGGCGACCTGCACCCCGACGAACGTTCCCAAACTGGCTAGCACCACAAGCAACGTCCCGATCAGATTAGGGACCTTCGACCGACGGGATCGACGATCTGCTCGGACGGGCACTCCGTTGCTGGTCATCCCATCACGCCCTTGCCGGTTACTTCGTTTCGGGCGCTGGTTCCCCTGGGTGTACCTGTCGTGCGTCGATGAGTCGGTGCTACACGCAGTTACGACCTCGACCGTCGTTCGCAAACGGTGGGGGAGCGTGCCTCACGTGTGCTGCCCCCATGCCCGGATCGATCAGTTCTGGTCCGCCCCTGCTCGTTTGCCGATGAATTGCATGTTGCAAACGTTAATTGAAAGGTATCGCTTGTCCGCGTCATTTGGCAAGTGTATTTGACGGTTCGTCATTGAGAGCGACCTTGGCTATGTGGGGAGTGGCGCGGCGGCCGTGCCCACGGGCGGAACGTGACATCCGATCGCCGGGTGCGGCCTTGGATGCCGCCGCGGCCGCCCCGGGGCGGCGCCCGCTAGTCGGTGAGGGCGAGATCCGCATCATGCCCAAGTGAGGTGTGACTCGACGAGTCACCGAAATTCGACTCGAACCAGGAGACACGCCCAGGTTGTGACCCCCGACCGATCACGTCCCATTGAGTGGTGTCACTTGGACCACGGCGCCCTCGAGGTTCCGGTGATCATGGCGCAAGGGGCGGAGCGCACTGTGGTCCGGGTCATCGGCCTCGAGTTGGGAATGGCGAAATCGGTGGAAAACTGTTCAGCCAGCAATCAGTAGGATCACCGGGCCAGAGCCCATTCAACCCCCATCGAAGGCAGACACCCATGGTCATTCTCCCTCGCCTCGCCCGCTCGCTGCATCATCCGATGCTGGCTGGCCTCCTTGGAGTCATCCTGATCGCCATTGGGCTCTACGGGATCATCGGAAACCACATCGCCACGGGCTGGTCCATCCTCCTCATCGTCATCGGAGCGATCAACCTGCTGCGCCTGGTCGTCCGCCAACCGGATGCAACCACCGCCGCCTGAGCGACCGGTTAGCACGGTCACGTCTTTGGTGCATGTGGCCGAGCCCAGAGGCGTGAAAGTGGCGGCTCCGCTCGGCTGCGTGCCGTTCGAACCCTGAGTAGTGGCCTGGATGACGCTGACCTCCAGGCTGTCCTGGGTCGACATCCCCACGCTCTCGAACCCGCCCTCGACAGTTCTGTTGACTGAGCACGTGCCTTGAGGAGCCGTCTCCGAAACGGAACCATCGGACCTCGGTCCAGTGCGAGGCGACTCGACCTTTCTCGTCGCCCACCTCGCTCGCGTCCGCAACGAGCCGAGGGTTCCGAGCGGTGGTATTCATCTTGTGTCTGCAATGGAAATGAGCGAAGGTGCTGTCGGCAGCAACTTGCACTGCCCCGACAAAGGAGTTCACATGGCCGAAGAAGTAGTCGACGCCCATTACGCCGCAGAGCCTGGTCGTTACCAAGAGGTGCTGGACCATGTCGTGGCGTTCTATGCCGACTACATCCAGGTCCAACCTGAGCTCGAGCACTACACGATCGCCGGCGACCCGGGCCAGGGAGTCGTCAAGGCACTGGTGACATGGAAGTCGCGTGGATCTGCCGCTGCCGTCAACAGCGATCCCAAATTCGCCGAGTTCGCCGACACCCTGAAGCCCTTGATGTCCGCGCCGGTTCGACGCGACCTGTTCGATCACATCGAAACGCACGTTCGGCCTACCTGACGCGTCGCTCGACTCGCCAGTGCCACCGAGGCCCGCCCGCTGACTGGGTGCATTCGAACTCCGGCCGCAGGACGCGGCACCGCCCCCTGGCCATAGTCAGGGGGCGGTATCCGTTACGACGAGAGGCAACTTGCCCCGTACGGCACGATGGCTCGACTACAGCTCGCCCTCGACGATGTGCGGCGGCGTCTTCAGGATGTCCTTGAGCGTGTCGTGCACCACGCCACCGGCCAGGAAGGTCGACGCGTCGGCCGCCTCCTTGGTGGCGAAGATGGCCATCGAGGCGCCTTCGCCGTCACCGGAGTCGATCCAGTGGAACTCGATGAAACCCTCTTCGGCCTCCACGATGGGTGCGAAGACTTCGCGGGCAATCTTGGTGACGGCAGGCCCATCGGCCTTGTCGTACTTGTAGGAGCGGATGATTCCGTACATGGGTGATCCTCTTTCTTTGGCTAGTCGGTGGTTCAGGTCTGGCTGGATGTCAGCCGGTTGCAGCCTGCAGCGCTTAGTGGATAGCCCCGTTGATGGAGGCGGTCTGCACCGCACCGGCCTGCAAACCCCACTTGGTGAGGATCTGGCCGTAGACGCCATCGGCGATGAGGGCGTTGAGAGCCGCCTGCACCGGCGCGGTCATGCCGTTGCCCTTGCCTAGGGCCAAGCCGTACGGGGCGGCGTTGAACGGCTCACCGTAGGTCTGGAAGACGCCATGCGAGGTGGAGACGGTGTAGGCGACGGCCGGGGAGTCGGTGAAGCCGACCTCGGCTACGCCGTCAGCCAACGCCGTGTTGGCTTGGGCTTGGGTCGCGAAGGTATGGATGGTGACTGTGGCTTTGCCGCCAGCCACGCACTGAGTTGCCTGGACCTTGGCGGCCGCCTCTTGGATGGTGCCGCCCATGACAGCGATCGAGTGCCCGCAGGGCG
>CAININ010000187.1 GCA_903849265.1 uncultured Acidimicrobiaceae bacterium | reverse complement strand
CCCTTCAACAGCGCGGCCATCTTCTTGGTGGTGTGGCCGCCCCCCATGTACTGGTCCCACTTCCACATCATGTCGGGAGCCCAGTAGGCGGCGGCCTCGGTGACGACGAACTTGAGGTCGGGAAAGCGCTCGAAGGCCCCACCGAACAAGAGGTGCCACGCTGGACGGACGGTCCACCAGACCACCTCGGCCAGGTAAGCACCGATGTGCTCGCCGTACTCCTCCATGGGGGCCTCGCCCGAATGGGTGTGCACCGGCAGGCCCGCTTCGGCGCACGCCGCCCAGACCGGGTCGTAGGAGGCGTCGTTGTAGGGGGTGTGGTCCCGCCACATGGTGGGGATCATGATGCCCCGGATGCCGGGCTGAGTCGCCACCCACTCGATCTCCGCCACCGCTCGGGCCACGTCATGAGTGATGGGCACCAGAGCGATGCCGCCGCGGCGGTGCGGCGACACAGAGCACATCTCGGCCAGGAACCGGTTGTGGGCGTGGGCCCCGGCGAACGCCTGGTCCGGGTCGACGATGGCGCCGGCGAACAGCCCGGCTCCGAACGGTGGGGAGGCCGCCCCGGTCACGGCGTCGGCATCGGCGAAGAGCACGTCGGCGGCCACGCCGTCGGCGTCCAGCTCCTTGTCGCGCACGGCCGGGTCGAAGGCGCCCTTCAGCCCTTCCTCGTTGTCCTTCTCCCACCCCATGATGTACTCGAAGTTCATCTTGAGCGACTCTTCGCGATGCGCATTCCGCTCGGCCACGTACGCATCGAACGCCGGGTGGAACTTGGCCTCGAGGTAGGGGCGGTAGTCGTCGCAGGCCAAGCCGGCGTGCCCGTCGGCGGAGACCACGACATAGCGGTCGGAGCCGCTCGCAGGCACGTCGCTGGTGGGCGCGGCGCTCACGACTTCGCCCCCAGCACGCTCAGGTCGTCGTAGCGCTGGTGCATGAAGGGGACCAGCCACTCGGCCGGCACCCGCTCGACGATCTCTCCTTGTTGGGACGAGGAGATCTCTGCGTATTCGAAGGAGAGGATCTCGAGCACCGGAAAGTCAGCGATCGGGTCGAGCGGGGCTTCGAGCAGCTTGCACTCACCAGTGACCGGGCGGACGACACGGGCTGTCTCGTGGCGACGGCAGTAGACGAGGGCGGGGTCGCCGTCGAGGCCGTCCCCCGACGGGTCGGGCAGCAACTTGAAGTAGAAGTCGAGCTTGTCGATCTCGTAGCCGGGCCCTTCGGGGCCGAGCGTGCCGGAGATGGACGCCACCTGCGACCCCATGCGCGACACCCCGGCGGTGAGTTGGTCGCCGTCGAGGTCGAGGGCGAGCTGGGAGATCTTCTTCGGCTCGCCGAACGTTTCGCGACCGCCCGTGGTGGCCTGCTCGGTGCTCATCGGCATGAAGAGGGCGTACTCGCCCTCGACGTCCCCGTGGCGGGCCCGCACGCCGAACCAGCCGGCGCCGAAGCTGGGCAGCCCCGTGCCCATATCGACGGTGGCGATCCGCAGTCGGGCCGTGGCTGCAGCCGGCTCGAGCGGCCGAGGCAGCACGGCGGCGATGGCATCAGGGTCGGTGCGGAAGATGACGGTGACGGCCTTGGACCAGATCGGACTGCGAGTGGCCTCGACTTCGCGGTTGGACACCTGGTCCATCGCACGCGCTCCGTAACGAACGTTCCCCATGGCAGTTCCTCCCCCGGACACCCCCCGGCGTCCTGGCCAAGTGTGGCACGCAGGGCTCGGCCTCGCCCGGTTCTGGTCGGTCAGGAATCAGGCCAGCGGTGGTGGCAGTATTCGTGGTCGACGGGCACCACCCGCCCACGCACCGGAGGTCGTCGCCACATGAGCATCCGATTCCCCCGCAGGTCGCTTCGCACCGGAGCCGACCGATGATCCTCGACCGGTTCGGCCTCGACGGCCGGGTCGCCATCGTCACGGGTGCGGGCCTCGGGATCGGACGGGGCATCGCCCTCGGGCTGGCCGAGGCCGGTGCCGATGTGGTGCTGGCCGCCCGGACCGAATCCGACTTGGAGGAAGTGGCCGAGGCGGTGCGTGCTCGGGGCCGACGAGCGCTGGTCGTGGTGACCGACGTCACCATCGAAGCCGAAGACCAGCGGCTCGTAGCCCGAACCATCGAGGAGTTCGGCCGGCTCGACATCCTGGTCAACAACGCCGGCGGGGCCATGCCTAGAGCTGCGCTCGACACCAGTGAGGGGTTCATGGCCCGGACCTTCGCCTTCAACGTGACTGCTCCCCTGACGCTGACCAAACTGGCTGCCCGCCAGATGGTGGACACGGTCGGATCGGGGTCGGTGGTCAACATCTCTTCGCGCTCGGCCAGCATGACCCAGCCGATGTTCGTCGCCTACGGCGCAGCCAAGGCCGCACTCGACCGCATGACCCGCAATATCGCCCCCGAGCTCGCCCCGCGGGTGCGGGTCAACGCCCTCGACGTCGGCGGCGTGGCTACCCGGTCGCTCGAGGTGGTGTTGACCGACGACGGACTTCGCCATCAGTTCCTGGCCGGCACGCCCATGCAGCGTCCCGGCGAGCCCGAGGACATCGCCTGCGCCGTGCTCTTCCTCGCGTCCGATGCCTCGTCGTGGGTGACGGGCAAGGTGTTCGAGATCGACGGCGGCACCGATGCCCCGGCCATCGTGGTGCCCGTCCCCCCGCTCGAGCCGACGCCAGTGGTTGCCGCGGCGGACCCGGCCGGCGCGTGACCGACGAGTTCGGGTTGCCGGTGACCCAGCCAGCGGTGACCCAGCCAGCGGTGCCCCAGCCATCAGGCGCCGGGCCCATGACCGGGCTATCGCACGTGCAGCTCAACGTGACCGATGTGCTGGTCAGTGCCGAGTGGTACACGGCGGCGCTCGGCTTGGAGCCGTTCGTGGCCGACCCCGACATCGGGTACGTGGCACTGCGACACCGGGGCGCCGGTGTGGTGATCGTGCTGAACTCCCAGACCGATGGCGCCCGGTCGGAACGGGCCGGTACCCCCGGGTCGGACAGCTCTCTCGACCACCTGGCGTTCGCCGTCCCCGACGGTCCGACACTGGAAGGATGGGCCGAGCACCTGGCTCGGATCGGCATCGCCCATCTGGGGGTAGTGCTGGAGAACGGCAACCCGTCACTGCAGCTGCGCGACCCCGACGGCATCGCCATCGAGCTGGTCGCCCCGGCGCCACGGCCGGCCAGACGAGCTGCAGGCCAGCCGGACGAGTCACTACCGAACCAGGAGCACCGATGACCGACGCGTCGACCGGCCCGGCGAGCGGCTCCCCGACCGACGACCTCTTCGTGTTCCGCGGCGGCGAGCGGTGGCGCAATCCGTGGCCCGCCTACCGACGTCTGCGAGACGAGTCGCCAGTGCACCGCCAAGAAGACGATGCACGCGGAGCGTTCTGGGTGCTGTCGCGCTTCGATGACGTGCTCGACGCCGCACGGGACACCGCCACTTTCTCCTCAGCACAAGGGCTGACGCCCGATCTGGACTCGATGGCCATGTTCGAGGGACGGGCCGCACCAATCGTGATGATGGACCCTCCCGAGCACACGACCATGCGCCGCAAGGTCAGCCGGCCCATGACCCCCCGGACTGTCGCCACCTTCGAACCAGCGGTGCGTGCCTTCGTGGACGCCCGGATCGACGAAATGCTCGACCGAGGGGACGTCGACATCATCGAGGCACTGTTCAAGCCGCTGCCCAGCTTCGTGGTGGCCCACTATCTCGGGGTGCCCCATAAGGACCGGGCCCGGTTCGATGGCTGGACGGCGGCCATCGTGGCCGCGGCGGCATCCGGTGACATCACCAGTGCGCCCGGTGCTGCGCTCGATCTGTTCGCTTTCGCCACCGAGTTGATCGAGCGGCGCCGGATCGAACCCGGCGACGACCTGGTGTCCGATCTGGTCGGCGGAAGCGAAGGCCGAGGAGACGATGCGGTGTCGGCCGAGTGGATCGTCGGGTTCGTCTTCACCATGGTGACCGGTGGCAACGACACCACCACGGGACTGCTGGGAGGAGCAGCCGAGCTGCTGACTCGTGCACCCGACCAACGCCGGGTGTTGCTGGAGGATCCGTCGCTGG
>CAININ010000186.1 GCA_903849265.1 uncultured Acidimicrobiaceae bacterium | reverse complement strand
TCGGGGCGACCAGGTACAGGACGATTCCGGTGAACGCGATCCCTATCGACCGCTTGACCAGCGACTTCCACTGGATCGTGGCCTGCTGCTGCTCCTCGAACTGGGCCTCGAACGAGCGATGCCCCGCGTCGTCGTGCGGCCCCGTGACCTCGGTCACGCGCTCACCAGCTGCTCCTGGCGTCGAGCACGGCATACATTCCGGCCATTCAGCCCCCGGCCAGTCCGATAACCGCCGCCATGACGATGTTCGCTCCTCGGAGATCTCCCTGCAGTCCGGATTCCATACGGTTCATGGCGTAGCAGACGGTTATGTCTGCGTCCTGGTCAATGACGACGAGGGATCCCCCGTAGCCGCCCCAGAAGCAGGCACGCGGGCCGATCGGCATCATCTCCGACGTGAGGCCGTAGCCCATGCCAAACCGGTACTCCGCTCCCAGGATCAGGTCGGTCCCGTGGATCTGCTCGTCGAAGATCCGGTCGCACCCCTCCGAGGACAAGAGGCGCACCCCCCGGGCCTCGCCCCGCCCGGCGATGATCGACTGGATGAGGGCCACGGACCGGGCATTTCCGTGCCCGTTGGCCGCCGGGATCTCGGCTCGGCGCCACCAGGCGTGCGCCGGGTAGCTGGCATCGAGCAGCGGGTTGCCCATGGCCCGGATGACCAGCTCCGAGGGGTTCAGCTCATCGAGGTCGATCGGCGGAGGGGGGATGACGATCGACACCCGGGAGTCCTCCGACTCGGGCAGGCCGATGAAGAAGTCGGCTCCGAGGGGCCGGGACACCTCGGATGCGAACCAGGTCCCGATCGACACCCCGGTGATCCGGCGGACCACCTCGCCAATCAGGTAGCCCTGCGTGACGGCGTGGTAGCCCGAGACCGTCCCTGGCTCCCACCACGTCGCCTGCGCGGCCAGGAGGCTCGTGCACTTCTCCCAGTCGGCCAGGTCCTCGGGGGCCATCGGCTCGTTCCAACCGGGCAGGCCGGCGGTGTGCGCCATCAGGTGACGGACCTCGACGCCCTCTTTGCCGTTAGCGGCGAACTCGGGCCAGTAGCGGGCCACCGGTGCGTAGAAGTCCAGCTCGCCCCGGTCGGCCAGCATGAGCGCGCACAAAAAGGTCATCGTCTTCGTCGTGGACCAGACGTTGGTGATCGTGTCCTTCCCCCACGGGGCCGTGCCGACCTCGTCGACCGTTCCACCCCAGATGTCCACCACCGGCTCGCCCCCGACCAGCACAGCGACCGAGGCGCCGACATCGGTCCCGGCATCGATGCTTGCGGCCAGCGTGGTCGCCACGCCTTCGTACTGCGGATCCCAGGTTCCCTGGATATCGGCCATGGTCATCTCCCTTGTCGTGCGGCGTTGCGGCGGTGGATTCCTGTAGTGATGCGATGGTGCGGCCCCGATCTTTCCACGGAGGGGCGGAACCGGTCGGAATCCCTGCCCGAGGCTCCGTCTGGCCACCTGCCTCCGACCCATTAGCCTGAAGAGTCGTGAGTGACCCGACCAATACCCAGCTGACTCGTGACACCTATGAACGCCTCCAGGCCGAGCTCAAGGACCTCACCACCCGCGGACGGGTGGAGATCGCCGCGCTCATCGAAACAGCGCGGGCGCTCGGCGACCTGAAGGAGAACGGCGACTACCACGCCGCCAAGGACGCCCAGGGGAAGATGGAGTCGCGCATCCGCCAGCTCGAGGCGATGTTGAAGAAGGCCACCGTGGTGGACGGAGGGGCCCCTTCTGACGGCACCGTCGGGCCCGGCTCGGTCGTCACCCTCCGCTACGAGGGCGATGACGAGGACGACACCACCAGCTTCTTCGTGGGTTCGATCGAAGAACGCCAGGGCGACCTGACGGTGCTCTCTCCGGGGTCGCCCCTCGGCAAGGCCGTCTTGGGGCACACCGTCGGTGAGTCCGTCGAATACGCAGCTCCCGGGGGGAACCTCCGGGTTGAGATCGTGAAGATCGGAGACTGACCACCGTGACCGAACCCCGCACCCTGTCCGAAAAGGTCTGGGACAGCCATGTCGTCCATCCCGGTGGTGCCGAGGAGCCCGACGTCCTCTTCATCGACCTGCACCTCGTGCACGAGGTCACCTCGCCCCAGGCGTTCGACGGGCTCCGCCTCGCCGGGCGCACGGTGCACCGGCCCGACCTGACCATCGCTACGGCCGACCACAACGTGCCGACGACCGACATCGACAAGCCGGTGGCCGACCCCATTTCGGCCAAGCAGCTCGCCGTGCTCGACGCCAACTGCAGCGAGTTCGGGATCACCTGCTATCCGATGGGAGATGCCAACCAGGGCATCGTCCACATCATCGGGCCCGAACAGGGCCTCACCCAGCCCGGCATGACCATCGTGTGCGGCGACAGCCACACCTCCACACACGGCGCCTTCGGGGCCCTGGCCTTCGGGATCGGCACCAGCGAGGTGGAGCACGTCCTTGCCACCCAGACCCTGTCGCAGCGTCGCCCAGCCAGCATGGCCGTGACCATCGATGGGGACCTTCCGGCAGGTGTCACGGCCAAGGATCTGGTCCTAGCCGTCATCGGCCGGATCGGTACCGGCGGGGGCAGCGGACATGT
>CAININ010000185.1 GCA_903849265.1 uncultured Acidimicrobiaceae bacterium | reverse complement strand
AGGACATCGCGGCCAAGAGCCCTACGATCATCCGCAGGGCCAAAGAGTCGCTCAACGGGATCGACCCCGTCGACGTCAGGACGAGCTACCGGCTCGAGCAGGGGTTCACCTACGAGCTGCACGTGGCGGGCGTTGCCGACGAGCAGCGTGCGGCCTTCGTCGAGAAGCGCGACGCGGACACCACCCGATGACCGCACACTCGATCACCGCTCGCCGGACCAGAACAGAAGAGACGGGACAGGCACATGGCTGATAAGCGGATGACCCTCGACGACTTCGTGGGCGAGCTCTCCTCGGGCATGACCATCGGCATCGGCGGCTGGGGTTCCCGGCGCAAGCCGATGGCCGCCGTGCGGGCAATCCTCCGGTCCGACCTCACCGATCTCACGGTGGTGTCGTACGGAGGACCCGATGTCGGGCTGCTGTGCGCAGCCGGCAAGGTGGCCAAGGCGGTCTACGGCTTCGTCACGCTCGACTCGATCCCGACCGACCCCCACTTCAAGGCGGCCCGCCAGTCCGGCGCCATCGAGGCCATGGAAGTCGACGAGGGGATGTTCTACCTCGGCCTCCTCGCCGCGTCGCAGCGGATCCCCTTCCTGCCCACTCGCTCGGGCCTCGGCTCGGACGTGATGGCGGTCAACCCGTCACTGCGAACCGTCCGCTCTCCCTACGACGACGGTGAGGAGCTCGTGGCCATGCCGGCGCTCCGGCTCGACGCCGCCGTCGTGCACGTCAACCGGGCCGACGCCGCCGGGTCGGGCCAGATCCTCGGCCCCGACCCGTTCTTCGACGAGCTCTTCCTAGGCGCAGCGGACCGCAGGTTCGTTACCACCGAACGCGTGGTGGCCACCGAGCAGCTCGCAGCCGAGGGGCCGATCCAGACGTTGTGCATCAGCCGGCTGCTCACTGATGGCGTCATCGAGACCCCGGGGGGAGCGCACTTCACCGCATGCGTCCCCGACTACGGGCGCGACGAAGGGTTCCAGAAGGAGTACGTGGCCGCCGCCGGCGACCCGGACGCATGGGCCGCATTCCAGGAGCGGTTCCTCGCCGTGGATGAAGACGGCTACCAGGCCGCCACCCGCGAGGCAGCCGACGAGCGAGCCGCGGCCAAGGCCGCCAAGGAGGGCAAGTGACCGACACCGTGACCACCGAGGAGACCGCCGCCGGGGTGACTCGGGCCGAGTACTGCGCCATCGCCTGTGCCGATGTGTTCCGCGGCGATGGCGAGGTCATGGCCAGCGCATTCGGAACCGCACCCGCGCTCGGGGCCCGGCTGGCTCGCCTCACCTTCGCCCCCGACCTGGTGCTGACCGACGGTGACGCCGCCTTGGTCGCCGGAGCGCCCGCGCTCGGGGCCCGGCCCGACTCTCTGGTGCTCGAGTCCCACATGCCGTACCGGCGCGTCTTCGACGTGGTGTGGTCCGGACGTCGGAACCTCATCATGATGGCTTCGCAGATCGACCGGACCGGCAATCAGAACATCAGCGCCATCGGTCCCTGGGCGCAGCCCAAAGCACAGTTGGTCGGCGTGCGCGGCGCGCCGGGCAACACGGTCAACCATTCGACGAGCTACTGGGTGCCGAACCATTCGACGCGGTCCTTCGTCGAACAGGTGGATGTGGTGTCGGGCGTCGGATACGAGCGGGCGGCCGCGGCTGGCCCCTCGGCCACCAAGTTCCACGAGATCCGGTTCGTCGTATCGAACCTCGGCGTCTTCGACTTCCAGACACCCGACCACGTGATGCGTCTGGTCTCGGTCCACCCCGGCGTGACGATCGACGACGTCGTGGCCGCCACCGGCTTCGCGCTCGTCCTGCCCGACGAGGTGCCCGACACTCGGGAGCCAACGGCGGAAGAGCTCGACCTCTTGCGGACCGTTCTCGATCCGCGAGGGATGCGTGACCGCGAGGTGAAGGCATGACCCATCCCGCACTGCACACGCCCTTCTGCGACCTCGTCGGGGTCCGCTACCCGATCGTGCAGACCGGCATGGGCTGGGTTGCTGGGCCACGGCTGGTGGCCGCCACGGCAGAGGCCGGCGGTCTCGGCGTGCTGGCGTCCGCCACCATGACCTTCGACGAGCTGGTGACTGCCATCGCCGAGGTGCGGGCCCGCACCGACAAGCCGTTCGGCGTCAACATGCGCACCGACGTCGCCGACGTCGGCGACCGGGTTGCCTTGATGATCGACAACGGCGTCCGGGTGGCCAGCTTCGCCCAGGCACCGAACCCCGCCCTCGTCGACCGGTGCCGCACGGCCGGTCTGGTCGTGATGCCCACCATCGGAGCCCGGCGTCACGCCGAAAAGGTGGCCGAGTGGGGCGTCGATGCAGTCATCGCCCAGGGCGGCGAAGGCGGCGGGCACACCGGCACGGTGCCGACTTCCCTTCTGGCACCAGCGGTGGTCGACGCCGTCGGCGACAAGGTGGCCGTCATTGCCGCCGGGGGATACTTCGATGGACGCGGCCTGGTCGCCGCACTGGCCTACGGCGCATCAGGCATCGCCATGGGAACGCGGTTCCTGCTCACCCAGGAGAGCCGCGTGCCCGACGATGTCAAGCAGATCTACCTGAAGACGCCGGTTACCGGGACCGTGGTGTCGACCGCGGTCGACGGGGCGCCGCAGCGGGTGATCCGGACTGAGCTCGTCGACCACATGGAGAAGTCCAGCTGGTTGCGGTCGTTGCCCCGTGCCTTGGCCAACGCCCATGCCTTCCGCAAGGAGACTGACACCACGCTGCTGGCGCTTCTGAAGGAAGGCCGCGCCATGAAGCAAGGCAACGAGCTGACGTGGTCTCAGGTCGTCATGGCGGCCAACGCGCCAATGATGACCAAGGCGGCGTTGGTCGACGGTCGGACCGACGTCGGCGTTCTGCCGACCGGACAGGTCGTGGGCGAAATAGGTGAGCTGCCGACGGTGGCTGAGCTGATCAGCCGAGTGATGGACGAAGCAGGACGCGTCCTCGATCGCCTCGGCGCACCCGACATCGGCTGACGTCTCTCCGGCGCACCTGACTCGCGTGGCTGTTGCGCGCGCCATAGCGCCATCTGGCATCGGTGTCCATAGGTCATGCCCTACTTGTGCGGATGCGTGTTTTGCCCATTGTTTCCTCGATACGCCTGGGTCATACTTTTGTCCTCATCGCAACCCGGCTACTGCGGAAACAACACGTAGCCAGACACCCCAGAGTGGCGGCGCTCACCGGACACACTTCCGAAGGCCTCGCCCCTCGAGTGCAGCAAACGGCCGAGGAGGTCAGATGTCCGAAACAGTCGACCGATCATCACAGAACGATCGTGGAGCCAAGCACGCACCGATGAACATCACCGGTGTCGGCGCCGTGACCGGGTACGGATGGGGCACGAAGCACGTGTGGGACGGCTTCCTCTTGGGGGAGAGCGCCGTGAAGCTCACGACCGGCCTCGACGGGTACGTCGACGGCGGCGTCGCTTACCTCTCACGCATCACCGACGAGGGGGACCGTCGCGACGGGCCGAGCCGGTTCATGCAAGCCCTCCGGTTCGCCGCCCGAGAGGCGATCACCGACGCCTACGAGCGCGGATGGAAGCCCGGACCCGTGGTCGGCGTGGTCCACAGCCTCGTGCTGGGCGATGTCGACATGTGGAGTGACTTCTACCGTTCTGCCGAGTCGCGCGTCCGGGCCCGCCGTTGGGTCAACATGATGCCGTCGACCGTCATCTCCATGCTGATGAAGGAGAACGACTTCCACGGTCCGGCCATGTCGGTGTCCGCCATGTGCGCCTCCGGCAACGCCGGCGTCATCACTGCGAAGTCTTGGATCGACTCCGGAATCGCCACCGACGTCATCCTCCTCGCCACCGATCTGTCGGGACATCCGCAGAACCTGCGGGGGTTCAGCGATGTCGGAGTGGCCGTGCTCGACACGCCACCGTTCGAGGCGTGTCGCCCCTTCCAAGAGGGCAGCCGAGGCTTTGTCGGCGGCGAGGCCGCGGTGGCCATGGTCCTGTCCAATCAGGACGTCGGCGCCCAGGCCACCATCCTCGGCGGTGCGATGTCGATGGACGGCTACAACGCAGTCGCTATGGCGCCCGACCTCGACGAAGTCTTCCGTTGCTTCCGCAACGCCATGGACACCGCTGGGGTCGAGCCCTCCGACATCGCGTACGTGAACGCACACGGGCCGGGGACGGCCCAGTGCGACGCTGCCGAGGCGCGGGTGCTCGATGAACTGCTGCCCGATGCGCACGGCATCTTCTCGGTCAAGCCACTGATCGGGCACTGCCAGGCAGCGGCTTCCGCAGTCGAGATCCTGGCCACCGTCTACGCATTCCAGACCGGGTTCATCCCCGCTCCCCGACAGGTCGCGCATGGACACCCGCGCCTTCTCAACGGACTCACCCCGCGTCTGCCCGGGCCGATGATCAAGTCGTCTATCGGGATGGGCGGCTTCAACTCCGTCGTGGTGATCGGCGAACCGCAGATCTGACCACTCCGAGCACAGGGACATCCCGCTCAAGGTTGTCGATCACTGGGCCGATGCTTGTGGTCTATGACAACCGCGAAGGAGTCCGACCGCCAACGGACGGTGTTCGACCGTGTCGACCAGTCCGCCTCGGTGCTCGGCGATCGGACGTTCGAACTATCTCAGGAGCTCGACCTCATGGGGGCCGGGCTCCCCACCGCCACATGGCTCTACGACACCGCGTCGGATGCCCTCTCGTGGTCGTCGCCGATCGAGGAGCTGTTCGGCTTCGCTTCAGGCACGGTCGGCTTCGCTGTCCGTCCCGTCGAGTCCGGTCCAGCGCCCACCACGCGGCTCGTTCACGGACCCGATCTTCCTGGTGCCGCTCCTTCATCGCGACGCAGGAACCGCTCGTTTGCGGATTCTCTCAACGCTGATGCTGGCGGCAACCAGACGGGGGTCGGCACCCCGTCCCTAGGAACACTGCTGCTCGAGCCCGTGCTGGCGCCGCTTCGGGCCGGGGTTCCCCCGTCCGAGTTCGAACTCCACCTGGTGGTGGCCTGCCCCGACGGCTCGGATCACCTCGTCGTCGTGCGGGCGACCCCCGCCGCCCTTCCAACGCGCGTGCCGGCCATGATGACGTCCCAGACTCGGCTCTACTCCGGCGTGGTGATCGACGTCACTGCCTCGCAGAAGTTCGAGCGCGAGCTCGCCGAACTGGTGAGCCGGTACCGGCTGCTCTCCGAGGTCTCCCCCGATGTCGTCGCCGTTCACCAGAACGGCCACCTCGTCTACGGCAACCGCGCCGCCGCCAAGCTCATCTTCGACTCCGGGTCTGACGACGACTACTCCACGATCGTGGCGCAGAACTACGGGCGGCCGGTGACCGACATCGTCGACTCCGACGACATCCCCGGCATGGTCGAACGGCTGGCGCAGCTGACCGAGGACGGCCAGTTCTTCGAGCACGGCGAAGCACGCATCAAGTCCGCCGATGGCTCCTTCACCGTCATGGAGCTGACCAGCGTCCGCACGACCTGGAACGGTGAGCCCGCATTCCAGGTGATCGCCCGCGACATCTCCGAGCGTCTGGCAGCCGAGGCCTCAGCCCGCTATCAGGCCAGCCTGATCGCCCACGTCTCGGACGCCATCATCGGTATCGACACCGAGGGACGGATCGAGAGCTGGAACCAAGCCGCCCAGTCCATCTACGGGTGGGCCGAGGGCGATGTGATCGGCATGTCGATCGGGTCGGTCGTCACCGCCAACCGCACCGACAGCGCTGCCGTACTCGAACGAGGCCAGCACACCCACCACCGCAAGGATGGGTCTTCCGTCGACGTCCTCGTGTCGATCGACCCCCTCATCGGCGACAACGCCCAGCCGTCTGGATGGGTCGTCGTCTGCACCGAGCTCACCGACGCGCGCCAGGCGGAAGCGGGGCGCCGTGCCGCTGAAGAACGCTATGAGGCAGTGGTCGCCTCGTTGAGCGAGGGGATCATCCTCTTCGACGAGTCCGGCAACATGAGCGCCCACAACCAGGCTGCAGCCACCATCCTCGGCGACCGACTGAACACCTACAGCGGCTACCAGCTGTTCACCGGCGAAGCCATCGCCACCTCCGCAGAGGGACAGCCGCTCACGGCAGACAAGTTCCCTCATGTGCGGACGCGCCGGACCGGGGAGGCAGAGGACGGCGTGATCATCGGCGTGTCCGACGGGGCCGGAAGCTTCCAGTGGCTGTCGGTAAGTGCCCGCCTGCTCACCGGAGCGAGTCAATCGGATGCACCGATGGTGGTGTGCTCGTTCACCGACGTGACCGATCGCCGGGCAGCCGAGTCGCGGCTGCAGTGGCTGGCCTTCCACGACTCGCTCACCGGACTCGGGAACCGCCAGTCCCTCAACAACGAGCTCGAGCGCGAGCTGATGGTCTCGATGCAGCACGAGACCAACCTGGCCGTGCTGTTCTTCGACCTCGACCGATTCAAGCTCGTCAACGACTCGTTCGGACACGCCAGCGGGGACGAGCTCCTTCTCGAACTGGCCCGGCGGTTCAAGTTGGCGGCGCGCCGGGGGGATGTGGTGAGCCGATTCTCGGGCGATGAGTTCGTGGTCCTGTGCCCCAACGTCCGTGACGTCGGCCATGCCGCCGACCTTGCCGCCGAGTACTCGAAGGTCACCGAGACACCGTTCCGGCTCTCCCTTGGTCGCTCCGTGGTGGTGACGGCCAGTGCCGGCGTCGCCTACGTGGTCCAAGGCGACCAGACCGCCCAGGACATCCTCCAGCAGGCCGATACCGCCATGTTCAAGGCCAAGAAGAACAGCGGCGGATCTCGCATCGAGGTGTTCGACGAGTCGCTGCACGTGAACTCGGTAGCCCGCCTCGAGATCTACGACGATCTCCGTCACTCGATCGAGCATGACGAGCTGGTCGTCCACTACCAGCCCATCGCCTCGGTGGAGAGTGGCAAGATCGTGGCCCTCGAAGCACTGGTCCGGTGGAACCACCCGACCCGTGGCCTGCTCGGCCCCATGGAGTTCATCCCCTTCGCCGAGGAGACCGACCTGATCTTCTCCCTCGGTCGGTGGGTCCTGCGTGATGCGTGTCACACGATGGCCCGGTGGCGCAACGAAGTGCCCGGGGCCGAGGACGCCTACATCTCGGTCAACCTGTCGGTCCACCAGCTGAGTGACCCGTCGCTCCTCGACTCGATCGCCGAAGCGCTGGCCGATTCCGGTCTCCCTGCCGAGGCACTCGTCCTCGAGGTCACCGAGTCGTTGCTCATGAGCGAGAGCTCGGAAACGGTGGACGCACTCAGCGGCATCGACGCCATGGGCATCGGCCTGGCCATCGACGACTTCGGCACCGGTGAATCGTCCTTGGCCCGGTTGAAGCGGTTCCCGGTCAAGTTGCTCAAGATCGACAAGTCATTCATCGACGGCCTCGGCATCCTGGAGACCGATGAAGCCATCGTGGCCGCCATCGTCCAACTCTCCAAGGCGCTGAACCTGGTGGTGGTGGCCGAGGGGGTCGAGACCCCTGTCCAACTCGAGCGGGTGGCTGCACTCGGCTGCGACCTCTATCAGGGATACCTGATGTCGCGGCCCGTGAGCGCCGATCGGATCGACTTCGCCAAGGAGGCGGAGACGACCTCGCAGACAGACCTTCCCGCGTAGCGGCCTGCTCCGGCACCCGCTACGCGGGAGGGGCCCGTAGGTCGGGCCCAACCTCGCAGCCCAGGCGTTCGATCAGCCCAGGCGTTCGATCAGCCCAGGCGTTCGATCAGCCCAGGCGTTCGATCAGCCCAGGCGTTCGATGATGGTGGCGTTGGCCTGGCCGCCGCCCTCACACATCGTCTGCAGCCCGTACCGGGCGCCTGTGCGCTCCATTTCGTTGAGCAGTGTCGCCATGAGGCGTGCACCGGAACCGCCGGTCGGGTGGCCGATGGCGATGGCGCCGCCGTTGACGTTCACCTTGTCCATGTCCGGGTGGTGCTCCTTCTCCCACGCCAGCACCACCGAGGCGAACGCCTCGTTGATCTCGATCAGGTCGATGTCGTCGAGGGACAGCTTGGACTTCTCGAGGACCAGCGTCGTCGCCGGGATCGGGGCGGTCAGCATGATCACCGGGTCGTTGGCTGCCACAGCGAAGGTGTGGAACCGGGCTCGGGGGGTCAGGCCCAACTGCGCAGCCCGCTCTTCGGACATGATCAGGACGGCGGCAGCGCCGTCGGAGATCTGCGATGACGAGGCCGCCGTCACCAGACCGTTCTCCACGAAGCACGGAGGCAGCGACGCCAGCTTCTCGTAGGTAGATCCGGCCCGCACCCCCTCGTCAAAGGTGAGCAGACCCTCACCGGCCGGGTCACCCTCGTCAGTGCCAGCGACCGCCACCTTCTCCTCGATCCGAGCCCTGCGGGTGGCCAGAGGAACGATCTCCCGGTCGAAGCGGCCTTCGGCAATGGCTAGGGCTGCCCGCTCGTGGGAGCGCAGCGCAAACCGGTCCATCTCCTCGCGGCTCACGTCCCATCGGCGGGCGATCTCCTCGGCGCACTCTCCCTGATGGATGAAGTCGAACCGGCCGTGGACGGTCGGGCCGTAGGCCTCGCCGGGGCCGTGCTCGGTGGTGGACCCGATCGGAACCCGGCTCATGGCCTCGACTCCGCCGGCGATCACGATGTCCATGGCCCCCGACGCGACTGCTTGGGCGCCGAAATGGACGGCCTGCTGGGCCGAGCCGCACTGTCGGTCGACGGTGGT
>CAININ010000184.1 GCA_903849265.1 uncultured Acidimicrobiaceae bacterium | reverse complement strand
GTGACGCTGTCCCACCGGTCATCGACGGCCTCGATGCGCCCGCCGACCACGCGGCCGATCGGTCGAACGGTGAGTTCGGCCGTCATGCGCCGCCGTCTTCGCCCGTCGTAGATCCGGCCGCAGAGCTGTCGGTGTTGGGACTGTCGGTGTTGGGACTGTCGGTGTTGGGACTGTCCGCGCTAGGACTGTCCGAGTCTTGGCCTTCGAACTGGATGCGGTAGAGCTCGGCGTACTGTCCGCCGGACACCAACAGGTCCTCGTGCCGGCCGCGCTCGACGATGCGTCCATGGTCCAGGACCAAGATCATGTCCGCTTCGCGCACGGTCGACAGGCGGTGGGCGATCACCAGTGACGTCCGGCCTTGGAGGGCGGTGGCCAGCGCCATCTGCACCGCGGCCTCGGACTCGCTGTCGAGGTGGGCGGTCGCTTCGTCGAGCACGACGATCTCGGGAGCCTTGAGTAGGAGCCGGGCGATGGCCAGGCGTTGCTTCTCACCGCCCGACAAGCGATAGCCGCGGTCGCCGACCACGGTGTCGAGCCCGTCCGGTAGCGAATCGACCATCTTGGCGATCTGGGCACCGGCGATTGCCGAGGCGAGCTCAGCGTCGGTGGCACCGGGGCGGGCGTAGAGGAGGTTGCCCCGGATGGTCTCGTGGAAGAGATGGGCGTCCTGGGTGACGACGCCGACCGTGGCGGCCAGCGAGGCCAAGGTGGCGTGACGGATGTCGAGGCCGTTGATCGAGATCGATCCTTCCTGCACGTCATAGAGGCGGGGGAGCAGCTGACTGATGGTCGTCTTGCCAGCGCCGGACGGCCCGACCAGAGCCACCATCTGGCCCGGCTCGACGGTGAAGCTGACGTCGAACAGCACTTGCGCCGACACCGTGGTGTCGAGGACGGCCACCGACTCGAGCGACGCCAGCGACACTTCCTCGGCGGTCGGGTAACGGAAGTCGACATGGTCGAACACGATGGTGGCCGGGCCCTTGGGCACAGGGGCGGCGTCGGCGGCGTCGACGATCATCGGCGGGAGGTCGAGCACCTCGAAGACGCGTTCGAACGACACGAGTGCGGTCATCACATCGATCTGCACGTTGGACAGCGCGGTCAGCGGTCCGTACAGGCGTGTGAGGTACGCGGCCAAGGCCACGACCGTCCCGACCCGAAGGGCTCCGTCGATGGCCTGGACGCCACCCCATCCGTAGACGACGGCGGTGGCGAGGGCTGCCGTCAACGACAGCGCAGCAATGAAGAAGCGGGCGTACATGGCCTGGCTGACCCCGATGTCGCGCACCCGGCCGGCCTTGGCGGTGAAGGCATCACGCTCTTCTTCGGGACGGCCGAACAGCTTGACCAGCAGTGCCCCGGACACGTTGAACCGCTCGTTCATGGTGTTGTTCATTTCGGCGTTGATGCCGTACGACTCTCGGGTGATGACCGAGAGCTTGCGTCCCACCCGCTTGGCCGGCACGACGAAGACCGGCAGGATCACCAGGCTGATGAGCGTGATCTGCCACGACAGGGCGAACATGACGATCAGGACGAGGGTGACGCTGATCAGGTTCGAGACCACCGACGACAGTGTGTCGGTGAAGGCCTGTTGGGCGCCGATGACGTCGTTATTGAGCCGACTGATCAGGGCGCCGGTCTGGGTCCGGGTGAAGAAGGCGATCGGCATCTTCTGGATGTGCTCGAAGACCTGGGACCGCATGTCGTAGATCAGCCCCTCGCCCACCGAGGCGGACACGTAGCGGATGCCGATCGAGAGCGCGGTGTCGATCACGGCGATAGCGCCAGCCACCAGTGCGAGGACGATCACCAGGTGCTTGCTCGGATGACCGCTGGCCAGGTTGTTGACGATGGAGCCGAAGAGCAGGGGGTTGATGATCCCGATGAAGGCTTCCACGGTGACCAGGATCAGGAACCAGGTGAGGATCTTTCGGTAGGGCCTGGCGAAGCGGAACATCCGCTTGCCGGTGCCCTTGGTGACGTGCTGGGTCTTGACGGACTCGTCACGGCGCATCGAGCGCATGACCGACCCGAACTGGCCGCCGCCCCCTCCGCCCCCCATGCCCATGCCGTGTCCGGGCATGCTCATGCGCGGGCTCCGAAGGGCTGGGACCTGTTGGGGTGGTGCATGGGCGGACCCTACCAACTCGGCCCTGTGCGGCGATCCTGGGTCGGAACGATGTGGCGGTGGCACGGTACGTTGCTGTCACCGTCGATGGATCGAGCGAGCTGCATGCGATGTGTTGACTGGGGTCCACACAGTGGCGCCAACGTATCCCGCGTCATCAGGAGCCCCCCAAGGGCCCAACAGGTCACTGCGTCGTGAGGTCGACCCCTCGGGCTGGCTTGGACCGGGGTGGAAGGTCGAGTTCGACACCGCCGAACTCGCTCATGGCAGCGCCAAGTGCGCCGACTAGATCCGGATCGTCGCCAGGCGCCTTGGCTGCTTCGTCCTGCTCGGGTTCCGTAAGGCGGCTATTCGGCTCGCCATCCTGGCTGTGGGTCAGAGCACCAGTCCCTTGCCGTACACAGGCGGAAGGTCGAGCGCCGTCAGGAGCCCCGGGGCACCTTCGACCACTGCCGGCACCGAGTTGACCAGCCGCATGGCGGTCGCCTTGAGGCCACCGGTGTTGTGGTCGCCGTCGCGGCCCATCAGCTGCATGTCGACGGTGTAGGTCGGCTCGCCGGTGATGATCACCCGGTAGCAGCCCTGCCCTGCGGGCTGGGGCCAGTCGGGGGCGAGGTCGTCACGCAGACGGGTCACGTGCTCGAGCACGATGACCGCCCGGCCGTCCTTCATGCCCCGCAGTTCGAAGTGCAGGGCGGCGGCCGTGCCGACCTCGATGGTGCCGGCATCGACCTCGAAGGTCTCGGGGGCGGGAACCCGCTCATACCACTCGACCAGATCGCCATCGAGCTCGACCTCGAGGCCGGCGGCCAGCTGGCGGACGACACTGCCCCAGGCCATGGTCATGACGCCGGGCTGGAGGATCATCGGAATGTCTTCCATCGGCCGGCCGAATCCCATGATGTCGAACAGGACCATGCCCTGGTTGTAGGTGGCGTAGTTGAGCACCTCGGCCACCCGCACCTCGTCGATCTGCTCGCTGATGCCCGACAGCACCAGGGGCAGGGCGTCGTTGGCGAACCCGGGGTCGACCCCGTTGACGAAGATCGAGACCCCGCCCTCGATGGCGGCGTCCACCATGGGGGTGTACATCCCCTCATCGGTGACCCCGTACGGGTACTGCAGGAACACCGGGCCCGACGAGACAACGTTGATGCCGGCCCGCAGCATGGCCTGCATGTCTGCGAGCGCTGCGAACAGACGGTCGTCGGCCATGGCGGTGTGGACGATCACGTCGGGCTTGAGGGCGAAGATGGCGTCGACGTCGTTGGTGGCGGCCACACCGAGGGTGCGGCCGAGCCCGGCCAGCTCGCCGGCGTCCTTGCCGACCTTGTCGGGGTTGGACACCCAGACGCCGACCAGTTCCAGGTCGGGACGGGCGTCGATGCCGGCGATGGCGTGCTTGCCGACGTTCCCGGTGCTCCAGGCGACGACACGGTAGGACTTGCTCATGGGGTGCTCCTGACGGGTGGTAGGTGGTGAGTGGTGGGTGGTGTTGCGGTCCAGCAGTTCAGCGATCTGGTGATCAGACGAGTGCGATCAGAGGAGTGCGATCAGGCGGTGACGTCGGGCAGGCCCATGTCGAGGTTGGGGCCTTCGATGCCGCCGTCGACCTCGAGGATCTTGCCGGTGATGTAGGAGCCGGCATCCGATGCGAGGTACAGGACGCACGCAGCGATGTCGGTCGGATCACCGATTCGGCCGAGGGGTGTGCCAGCTTCGAGGGCGGTCTTGAGCTCCTCGGTCTGCATCACGATGTCGAGGGCCGAGGTGGCGATCGAGCCCACGGCGATGGCGTTGACCCGGATGTTGGGGGACAGGTCTGCTGCTGCCAGCCGGGTGTAGTGCGCCAGTGCCGCTTTGGCCGTCCCGTAGGCGAGGTATCCGCGGCCGCTGACCCGGCCCATAGCCGAGGAGATGTTGACCGCCGAGCCCCCGCCGTCCTGCAACATCAGCGGCACAGCCGGACGTAGCAGGGCATGGGCGGTCGAGACGTTGAAGTGGAACGCCTGCTCGAGGCGGCCCGGCGACGTGTCCATGAACGGGCGGGGCATGGCGCCACCGACGTTGTTGACGACCAGGTCGAGCCGGCCGAAGGCATCGCGAGCGTGCTCCACCAGCCCGGCCACGGCATCGAGGTCGCTCAGGTCGGCAGGCACAACGACGGCCCGGCGCCCGGCGGCCCGCACCTGTGCGGCCACTTCTTCGAGCTGGTCGACGCTGCGGGCCGAGATGACCACGTCGGCCCCTGCTTCGGCCAGGCTCACGGCGGTCGCAGCACCCAGGCCGCGTCCGGCACCGGTGATGATGGCGACCTTGTCGTCCATCCGGAATCGATCGAGAATCATGTGCGGCTCCCCCTTCGGCGGTTGCAATAGTTGCAACAGGTTCTAGTGCTACCAGCCCGAAGCGCCCTCGCGCCACGCTGACGGCCGAATCCACTGTTTCGGTCGGGATTTCGGCGGGGCTTGAGGCGGTCGGGCGGCGGATGAGGTCCCCCGGGTGAGGCTCAGGCTGGTCGGGTGGATGGCATGCCGAGCTTGCGGTGGTCCCACGAGACCGTGCGCTCGATGTTGATCTTCGCCACGATCCGCTTGTTGAGCATCGTCTCGACGAACGGCCGGAGCTCCTCGGTGTACGCCCCGTAGTAGCGCTCGAACAGGTTGACGCCGAGCTCCCACATCTTTTCGGGATCCTCGACCAGCTCGGCGTGTCCCACCAGCTCCACGCCCCGGAGCTCTTCGTAGTAGTCGCCCGTCTCGAACAGCAGGGTGATCCGGGTGTCGCGACCGAGGTTTATGGCCTTCTGCGCCTTGGCCTTGGTTTCGATGGCGATGGCTCCGTCGACGAATCCGTACCACATGGCCACGGCGTGGATCGATCCGTCGTGGTTGAGGGTGCACATGCTCATGGCCCGGCGTTCGTGCAGGAACGCATCGACCTCTTCGTCGGTCATCCGGATCAGGTCGCGCTGCTTCACCCCGTGGCCCATCTGCTGGTTGGACTGGTCTGGTGTCGTGTCGCTCATCGGTTCCTCCCGGGGCTTTGGCAGGCCACCCGGCATGCCGTCTATCCGCGACACCGTACCGGGGTCTGGAGTGGGGGGCGGATGTGTCGGGCGTCCACCAGGCCGTCGGGAAGGGTCAGACTGGACTCATGCAATCCGCAGAGCCGACCGATGGCCCACCGCGCTCGCTTCGGGTGATCTTCGTCTGCACCGGAAATATCTGCCGATCTCCGATGGGCGACGTTGTGCTCCGGCACCTCGCGGCAGAACGCGTGCTGGTCGACGGCACGGTGCTGGGGGACAGGTTGGTGGTGGGCAGCGCCGGCACCGGGGGGTGGCACGCCGGCGAACCGATGGACGACCGAGCCCGTGCCGCGCTCGAACGCCGAGGGTATGTAGACCATGGGCACCGGGCCCAGGCGTTCGACACGGCGTGGATGGACGAGGCGGACTTCGTCGTGTGCATGGCCCGGGGACATCGCCAGACCCTGGCCAGCATGGCGAAGGCGAGGGCGGGGGACTACCGCCACGACGACCGGCTGGTGATGATGCGCAGCTTCGACGGGCGAGGTGGCGGTGACCCTGATGTACCGGATCCCTACTACGGCGATGACGCGGAGTTCGACCTGTGTCTGGACTTGGTCGAATCTGGTTGCCGTGGCCTGGCCGACCACCTGGCCGACCATCTGGCCGAACGGGTGACCGCGGGCGAGGAGCAGCGCGATCGCTGACGGGATCACGCCCGGACGGATCGTTGTGCATGGGGCGTCCGGGAGCGGCAAGACGACACTGGCCATGGCGGTGGCCGCGCGGCTCGGGCTGCCCCACACCGAACTCGACGGGCTGTATCACCAGCCCCACTGGACAGAACTCGACACCGGTGCCTTCCGTGACCAGGTCGGCCGGGTCGTCGCTGGCGACCGGTGGGTGGTCGACGGCAACTACCGCCAGGTCAGGGATCTCGTGTGGGAGCGAGCCGAGATGATCGTGATCCTCGATCTCCCCCGATCGATGGTCATGCGCCAGCTGATCTGGCGGTCGGTGACCCGGGCCGCCGTCGGACGTGAGCTGTGGAACGGGAACCGTGAGTCGTTTTCGAATCTGCTCTCGACCGATGCGGACCGGAACGTAGTCCTGTGGTCGTGGCGGACGCACCACCGGTACCGACAAGAGGTACCCGAGGAGGTCCGTGCTCGGGCGCCCCACGCCCGGCTGATCATCCTGCGCAGCCGTCGTCAGATCAGCGTGTTCGTGGACGGCCTGGCACCTGCGCACTGATCGTCGGAGGGCGGCTGGCAGGGGTCTACGGTGACCGGATGCATCTGGTCTCGTTCGCACTCAGCATCGCACTCATCCTGGTCTGCGCCATCTCGTCGGTCATGGACTTCACTCACAACGAGGACGTCGTGGCCTCGATGGACCGGTTCGGCCTGCCGTCCCGGTTCGAGGTCGTCGCCGGACTGGTCAAGTCCGCGGCTGCACTCGGGCTGCTGGCGGGTTTGTTCGCCTCGGGCCATCACGGACGCGGGTTCCCGACCACGCTGGTCGCCTGGTGCCTGGTCGCCTACTTCGTGGTGGCTGTTGTGTTCCATGTCCGGGCGCATGACTCGGCCAAGGAGATGGCGCCAAGTGCAGGACTGCTCGTGCTCAGTGCGGTCCTCGCCGTGACCGCGTCGGTGGGCTGAGGCACCCACTACTCGCCTCACGTCACACGCCGGCAACACCCAATACGCTTGCACTCATGACGCACCAGACCGCCATCTCGGTGTTCGTGATCGCCGCCGCCGTGGCCATCGCGCCGCTCTGTTCCGAGGTCCTCCGCAAGTGGCGGATCCCGAGTGTCCTCTTCGAACTCCTGCTCGGGATCCTCATCGGACCCGAGGTGCTCCACTGGGCCTCCACGGGACAGCTGGTCAACGGCCTCGACGCACTGGGACTCTCCTTCCTGTTCTTCATGGCTGGCTATGAGATCGACTTCGCCCGGTTGTCCGGGACACCGCTGAAGCGAGGCTCAGTCGGGTGGTTCGTGAGTCTTGCCCTCGGGCTCTGTGTCGGTCTGGTCCTGCTGATCACCGGGTTCGCCATCTCGAGCCTGCTGGTGGGCCTGGCCCTGACCACGACCGCCATCGGCACGCTGCTGCCCATGCTCCATGACCGGGGGATGCTCGAGACCCCGTTCGGAAAGATCCTGGTGGCCGCGGGCACCGCCGGCGAGTTCGGCCCCGTGGTCGCCGTCACCGTGCTGCTCGGTGCAGCCAGCCCCGGGTCCGAGGCACTTCTCCTCATGCTGTTCGTGGTGCTGGCAGTCGGTGTCGCCTTCATCGCATCACGACCGCAGCCGCCCCGGGTCGTGGAGACGATGAAGCGCCACCTCGGCACGTCGTCGCAGCTGCCGGTCCGGATCGTCATCCTGCTCATCACCGGTCTGGTCCTGTTGGCCTCTTCGCTCAGCCTCGAAGTCCTCCTCGGTGCGTTCGCGGCCGGCCTGATCATCCGGATCGCCTTCACTAATGAGCAGGCCGAGGACATGCAGCCCCGGCTCGAGTCGATCGGGTTCGGCTTCTTGATCCCGGTCTTCTTCGTGGTGAGCGGCATGCAGTTCCACGTCCGGGCACTGCTCTCGAGCGGCAGCG
>CAININ010000183.1 GCA_903849265.1 uncultured Acidimicrobiaceae bacterium | reverse complement strand
GACAGTGCCGAAGGGCAGCCAGGGGCTGGCGCAGTGCCCCGCTGGATGGTCGTAGTAGGTGACGATCCCGCTCGTCTGGACCCGGGTGCCGGCCACGGGGACTGGCTGGGTGGTGGTGGCGGTCGGCGGCACGGTGGTCGTCGTGCTCGTGGTCGTCGTGGAGCGCGACACCGTGGACGTGGGGGATGTCCCGACCACTTGACGGACCGGCTCCGAGGCGATCGCCACCGGCGGTGGCACCTTCGGCCGTTCGGCCAACCGCGGCCCGGCGTGCCCGGCCGCATGTCGCGGGACCACCGAGGGAACGGCCGCCGAGCGAAGGGCACCTGACGGACGCGACGACCCTACGGACGCCGAGGCATCCGAGGCGTTCTGGAGTAACAGGAGCGGCGCGACAAGCACGGCTCCGCAGAGGAGCAGCCCGACTCCGTGTCGGCTGCCCCGATGTCGTTCGGTCCTCAGGACTCGACTCTCCTCGTGGGCATGCAGCCCTCCCCCGACAACCCCGGTCAGCGACCGGCCCGCAGGGGTCGGTCCCATCCCAAGGAGAGGATGGACAAGGACGACTCGCCAAGTCGCCCTCCACACCGGGCCCCGACATGGCCAGTGGTGCGGAACGACCGCTCCAAGGAGCGGCCACTTGGCGAGCGTAGGTCGGGATGCTCCCCAGGATCAAACCCGGCCCAGCCCGGCCCAGCCAAGCCCGGCCCAGCCCGGCGAGCGGCGCTGGCCAATAGCGACCTCGTCAGATGCCGAAGGCGGTGCGGGCGTTCGCCGTGGTGATCGCCGCCACCTCGGCTGTCGTCATCCCCTTGACCACGGCGATGGCTGCCCCCACTAGAGGCACCCGGGCCGGCTCGTTGGGTGATCCCCGATGCGGCACCGGGGTCAGGAACGGAGAGTCGGTCTCGACCAGCAGTCGGTCCGAGGGGCAAAGCGCTGCCGCATCCCGCACGTCCTGGGCGTTCTTGAAGGTGACCACGCCGCTGAACGACAGGGACGCCCCGAGGTCAAGACACCGCCTGGCCTCGTCGGGGCCACCGGTGAAGCAGTGGATGATCGTGCGTTCGGGGACCCCGACCGCACTCAGCACGTCGATGGTGTCGTCCCACGCCTCGCGGGTGTGGATGACTAGGGCGAGATCGTGGCGTCGGGCCAGTTCGATCTGCAAGGCAAAGGCCTCGCGCTGGACCGGTCGGGGTGAGTGGTCGTAGTGATAGTCGAGGCCGCACTCACCGATCCCGACGACAACACGGTCACCCGGATCGGCGCTCAGGTCGGTGCTCAGTTCGGCGTCCAGCACGGCATCGAGGGCGTCGACCCCGTCGACCGCATCATGGGGATGGAGTCCGACCGTCGCCCACATAGCCACCCCTTCGGCTGCGGCGGGTCCACCTGGTCGACGGAGCGACCGAGCCAAGGTCACTGCCTCGGCCGACGATGTGGCGCCGGTGCCGACGCAGACCAGACGGGTCACCCCGGCCTCGGCGGCCCGGGCGATGGTCGCAGCCAGTCGGTCGGCGTGGGGTTCGACCGGGCCGTCACCTTCGGGGGACCCGAACTCGTTCTGCAGGTGACAGTGAGAGTCGAACCACTCGAGGACGGCGTCCGACATGGCGATCCTCAGTCCTTGCGCCGAGGAAAGAGCGGAGCGCCCTTCTCTACGGCGATTCCGCCGGGATACCCGCCCCAGACGGCGGCAGTTGGCAGACGCTGGTCGGCCGGGCTCCCGTCCAGCCCGATCCGCCGCCAAATTTCGTCGGCTGAGGAGGGGATGGCTGGCGAAACAAGGAGGGCCACGATACGCAGGACCTCGAGCGCGCTCCCGAGCACTGCGTCCACGGCCGGGCCCGGGTCTGCCTTCCACGGCTCTGCGGTCTCGAGTTCGGCGTTGGTCTCGCGGATAAGCCGCCAGGTGGCCTCGAGGGCCAGATGTGGCGCTCCTGCGTCCCAGGCCGCTGTGGCTTCGCGCAGCACGTCGGCGGCCACACCGGCGAGTCGGCTGTCCGGGTCGGCGGCTGGGCCCACGCCGCCACACTTGGAACCGACCACGGTGGCCACTCGCGACAGCAGGTTGCCCAGGTTGTTGGCCAGGTCCGAGTTGTAGCGGGCCGAGATCCCCTCGGCTGAGAACTCGCCGTCGCTACCCAGAGGCACATCACGAAGGAGGTGGTACCGGAGCGGGTCGACGCCGTACTCGTCGGCCAGGTCGCCGGGGGCGATCCGGTTGACGCTGGAGTTGGACATCTTGTCGCCGCCCAGCAGGAGCCAGCCGTGGACTTGCACGTGCGCCGGCGGATCGATCCCGGCAGCCATGCACATAGCCGGCCACCACACGCAGTGGAACCGGATGATCTCTTTGCCGATGAGGTGGTGGACGCTCGGCCACCACTCCTCGAACCGCTCCTCGTCCTGGCCGAAGCCGATGGCCGTCACATAGTTGATGAGCGCGTCGTACCAGACGTAGAAGACGTGCTCCTCGTCCCACGGGACCCGGATGCCCCAGTCGATGGAGGTGCGGGTGATGGAGATGTCGTTCAGTCCGCCCTTGATGAAGCCCAGCGCCTCGTTGCGCTTCGATTCAGGCAGGACCACGTCGGCATTGGCGGCGTACCAGTCGATCAGCGGCTGCTGAAAGGCGCTCAATTTGAAGAAGTAGTTCTCTTCCTCGAGCAGCTCGAGCGGGGTCTTGTGGTCGGGGCACAGATCACCCTCGAGGACCTCGTCGGCCGCGTAGTACCGCTCGCAGGCGACGCAGTAGAGACCGGTGTAGTTGCCCTTGTAGATGTACCCGTTGTCGTTGATCCGTCCCAGGAACTGCTGGACGCTCGCCGTGTGGCGCGGCTCGGTGGTCCGGATGAAGTCGTCGTTGGAGATGTCGAGGCCGGCCCACGCCTCGGCGAACCGAGGGGAGAGCTCATCGGTCCACTCGAGCGGCGACTTCCCCTGCTCCTCGGCAGCCCTGGCCACCTTCTGGCCGTGTTCGTCGGTGCCGGTGAGGAAGAAGACGTCGTCGCCGATCAGCCGGTGCCAGCGCGCCAGCGCGTCGGCGTTGACCGTCGTGTAGGCGTGCCCGACGTGGGGCGCGTCCTTGACGTAGTAGATCGGCGTGGTGACGAAGTATCGGGACACTGGACGTCAGCGTACCGACCCGACCGCCCCCGCCCGGACAACACGTCCGGGGTGAGGGCCGGAGCACGAAGGCCGGGGCATGTGGGGCGATGGACCAGAGTGCCTTCGGGTCTACCGGTGGACTACCAGTTGGCGACGTGGCAGCCGCCCCGGCCCGTCCGCTCGGTGTAGCGCTGGTGATAGGCCTCGGCTGGCCAAAATGTGGTCGCCGGCGTCACTTCGGTGACGATGGGCCGCTGGAACCGTACCTGGAACGCCTCGAGAGACGCCCGGGCGGCCTCGGCCTGGGCCTCGGTGCGGGTGAAGACGGCGGACCGGTACTGGGTCCCGTGGTCCGGGCCCTGCCGGTTGAGGG
>CAININ010000182.1 GCA_903849265.1 uncultured Acidimicrobiaceae bacterium | reverse complement strand
TGAAGCCAACTCCCACATCGGCGCTGAGTGTGAGGTTCAGTGAGCTCGACGAGACGGCCTCGGCTCCGGTGGCTGTGACCGAAAGACCGGCGTAGACGCCGGCTGCCACCAGGAGGATCCTCAGATCGAGCTATCCCGCGTAGACCACTTTGCTGGACTCAACTGATTTCGGGTCGACCAACCCGGGGGTAGGGAACTCCCCCGTACATACTCCGCAATCCCTTGTGCCCACCTGGCATCGCAGCTATGGATTCTCCGAAGTCCCACGCTGTCGGAGCACCACAGTTGCGACGGTCGGAGTCAGTCGGAACGACTTGTTCGAATGGTGCACACATCGCCGCCGATCAGTCCGGCGGGGCGGGGCGGGCCACGACCTCGGGATTGACCACGTTCATCGGGGATCCGACGGCGAAGGACCTGATCTGCTCGAAGATGTCCGTGAACTGCAGCTCCCACTCTTCACGCGTGACGTACCCGATGTGGGGCGTGCAGACCACGTTGTCGAGTGTGAGGAGCGGATCATCGATATCGTGCAGCGGCTCCTCGTCGAAGACGTCGACTGCGGCCATGCCTGGGCGACCCGAGTCGAGCGCAGCCACGAGTGCGCCTGGTTCCACCAGTCCCGCCCGGCTGGTGTTGACGAAGAGAGCGGACGGCTTCATGCGCCGCAGATCATCGGCGGTCACGATGCCTCGCGTGGCATCGACCAGTCGCAGATGGACAGTCACGATGTCAGATCGCTCGAAGAGCTCTTCCCTGCTCGCCGCCACCTCGAAGCCATCGGCTCGAGCACGTCGCCGGGACTCCTCGCCAGACCAGACGAGCACCGGCATGGCAAACGCAGATCCATAGCCGGCGATCGTCCGGCCGATGCGGCCGTAGCCGTAGATACCGAGCGTCTTACCGGCCAGGGTGTGACCGATTCCGTCCTGCCAGCGCCCGGCGCGCATCGAGGCCACCTGCTGTGGGATACGCCGCATCGCCGCGATGACCAGCCCCCAGGTGAGCTCGGCCGTGGCCACGGAAGGTGCTCCCGGGTGCAGGTCTGACGAGACGACGATGCCGAGCCGGGTGCACGCTTCGACATCGATGTGGGGATACACGCTGCGCTGGCTGATCAGACGGAGCTCGGGAAGCCGCTCGAGGAGCGCAGCACGGATCGGCGTGCGCTCACGGATGAGCACGAGGGCCTCGGTCCCCCGCAGCCGCTCGACAAGTTCGTCGACGTCATCAGTGTGATCGTTCCAGATCGTCACGTTGTGATCTGCCAGCAAGGCAAAGCAGTCGAGGGTCCGAAGGGTGTCGGCGTAGTCGTCGAGGATCGACACCTGCACGATGATCCGCCCCTTTCAATTGGTTGCGTGCTGCCAGCACACGATGTATCCCGACGATAGATCGCGCCGTACCCTGTCCGCACCCTGTCCGCTCGCTGCACCCCTGTCGGATGATGGCCGTGGTCGATTCGGAGGCGCCACACATCGGCCCGGGCCGGCTGGCCCGTGTACTCTGCCCGGGTCCGCCAACACTCCCCGGGAGCACAGATGCCTACGCTGCAACGCCACGACGACGTCTTCATCCTTGACCTCGGGGACGGCGAGAACCGCTTCACGCAGGCCTGGATGACCTCAGTATCCGATGCGCTCGACGAGGTGGACACAGCCGAGGGACCACGTGCCCTCCTGACCGTGGCCACCGGCAAGATCTGGTCCAACGGACTCGACCTCGACTGGCTGGTCGCCAACCTCGACCATGCTGGCGAGTACGTCGCCCAGGTCCAAGGCCTGTTCGCCCGGACGCTGTCGACCCAAGTGCCGACGATCGCCGTGCTCCAGGGGCACACGTTTGCCGCCGGCGCCCTGCTCGCACTAGCGCACGATGTCCGCATCATGCGGTCCGACCGCGGCTTCTTCTGCCTGCCCGAGGTCGACCTCGGGATCCCCTTCTCCCCCGGTATGTCCGCCATGATCCAGGCCCGGCTCTCTCACGCCACAGCCCACGAGTCCATGACGACCGGCCGGCGCTACGGCGGTGAAGAAGCCCTCGAGGCCGGCATCGTCTCGGCCGCCCTTCCTCTGGACGACCTGCTACCGGCCGCCACTGAACTGGCCAAAACCCAGGCACCCAAGGCGGGCCCCACGCTGCGCACCATCCGGACCACCATGTACCGCCACGCCATCGACCTGCTCGGCGAGCCAGCCGCCCTCGATCTTCCCGGCTGATCGTGCCGTTCCAACACCTGCCGTTCCAACACGTGCCGTTCGCACGTCAAGCCCAGGGTGCCGACCAAAATCCAGCAGCAACCATCCAGGAGGCCTCACCATGCGCGGCATAAAGATGACGACCGACGGCATCCAAGTCGTCAGCCCAGCCGGCGATCCGGCCGAGGGATCGGTGCGGGTCAGGGTGGCGAGCTCGGGTATCTGCGGGTCCGACCTGCACATGGCCTCCTTCGGTCCCTCGTGGGCCATCCTCGGCCACGAGTTCTCTGGAACTCTTGATGACGGGACGCCGGTTGCCGTGCTTCCAGTGGTCCACTGCGGGACATGCGACCGCTGTATGGCCGGTGCCGAGCAGCAGTGCCGGAATGCACTCGGGGCCATGTACGGGGTCAGCCTCGATGGCGGCCTGGCCGACGAGGCCTGGGTGGACCCGACCTGCGCCAAGCGGCTTCCGGACGGTCTATCGCTCGACCATGCCAACCTGGTCGAGCCCGTTGCGGTCGCTCTACACGGGATCAACCGAGCCGGAGTCGTCTCCGGCATGCGCGTCCTCGTGCTCGGGGCCGGCCCCATCGGGCTGTGCACCATCGCCGCCGCCCGGCACTTAGGAGCCGATGTCGACCTCGAAGGCCACCGGCCTAGCCGGACGGCGGCGGGTGAGCGCCTCGGTGCCAACATCACCGTGGGCACCGACTACGACGTCGTGCTCGACGCGGCCGGGACGCAGAGCTCGTTAGACCGGGCCACCGAACTGGCCCGGCCGGGCGGGACGCTCAGCGTTCTCGGCACCTACTGGAGTCCGGTAGAGCTGGGGATGGCCTTCCAGATGAAGGAGCTCACCCTTCTGCCCTCCTTCACCTACGGGCATCACCACGGCGTGGGCGAATTCACCGATGCAGCCCGGATCCTTGGCGAGGTACCTGAACTGGCGGACGTCATGGTGACCCACCGTTTCGGTCTCGACGACGCGGCCGAGGCATTTCGTGTAGCAGGCGACCGGGACGAGGACCCGATCAAGGTCGTCATCCACCCCTAGTCGGCATGGTCCATCGCCGTCGACGGGCCGCCCATCGCCGTATTGCACCGGGGGTTCGAGATGATGGGGCCGTTCGCCCCTAGCCCGGTGTCACGGGTAGTCCATAGCGTCGGAATTATGAGGACCGATAGGATCGATGCACCAGATGCAGCAGATCGGAATCGACACACCGCAGCAGTTGCAAGGTTGCAGCCGGTAGGCGAGGTTGCTACTTCGAGGCGTCATCGCCTGTCTGCCTCGGCCTCTGTTTCCTCCCCTGTGCTCCTTCCTGACTACCTGTTCGACGGACGAGCAGCAATAGGGGCACAGACCCGAAGCGATCTGATCGATGCGATTGTCGCCCTGATCAGCGAGGGCGTGCCCACTCCGAAGGCGCGCGAGATCACCATTCGGGCCGGCGTCTCGGCGCGATCGTTCTACAACCACTACGACAGCATTCCCGACCTGCTGCTCGCCGCATTGGAGAGGGAGGCGTCGATCCATCGCCGCGACCTGTTTCCCATCCCGTCGAGGGCCAGGATCGACAAGCGGATCGAAGCCCTCTGCCGCCAACGGCGGTTCTACTTCGAAGCCATGGGGTCGCTCTTCCGCTCCACCCCCTTCTGGGCATTTGGAGACGAGAGGCTCCGGGCATTCCTGACCGATGACCGGCGATTGCTTGGCTGTCAGTTGGCCGACACGTTCTGCTTCGAACTCCGTGCAGCGGGCAGCAGGTCGGCCGAGATGTTCGCCGAGTTGGAACTCGGCACCGGGTGGGAGCACTGGCGGTTGCTCCGCCAGTCCAACTCCCCCACATCGGCCGAACGAGCCGTGGTTAATGCCACGTGGAAGCTCCTCGGCTGAGCCGAGGCCTCCCTGGTCCCGGGTCAGCCCCCAGAAGCCCAAGGGGTGTGGTTGAAGCCGGCGAGCACGGGGCCGCCCGGGCCCCACGTGATCCGGGTGATCGACGCATTGGCCAGATACAGGCGCCACGCACCTTCGTCACCCATCCCGAGGGACCAGCAGGCCGCGGCCTTGATTGGCGACACGTGGCTCACCACCACGACGGTCTCGTCACCTCGGGCCCCTCCATCAGGGTCGGCAAACAGCTCTTCACATGCCTCACGCACCCGGGCGCCGGCCGCGGCCAAACTCTCTCCACCCGGCGGGGTGAAGTTCGGATCCGCTCGCCACTGAGCCCATACCTCACCGGGTATGGCTCGCAGCTCGCGTCCGTCATACTCGCCGTAGTCGACCTCGATCCACCGCTCATCGACCTCGAGGTCCAGCCCGGTGCCGAGCGCCTCGGCTGTGTCTCGGGCGCGGGCCAACGGGCTCGAGATGAGCCGAGTGGCACCGGCAACGGCTGCGGCCAGGCTGCGGGCCTGCGTCAGACCTCGATCCGTCAGGGGCGAATCGGTCCGCCCGAGCAGGCGCCCCTCGGCGTTCCCGGTGGACTCGCCGTGGCGGACGAGGATCAGCATCGTGCCGGAATCCATGATGCGCAGCGCATCAGTGGACCAGGATCCGGTCGCACTGCGGGCAGCTGGCAAAGGTGTCGGCCGGCAGCTGATGGAGCCGCTCCACCTCGACCGAAGACAGAGTGAGGTGGCAACCATCGCAGCGCTCCCCCACCAGCCGGGCGGCCCCGACGCCGCCGAGGTGGGATCGCAGGCGTTCATACCGTTCGGCCAGCTCCTCTGGCAGGCCGGACGCACGATCAGCCCGTGCGATCTCGGTTTCTGCCATCGCGGCCCGCAACTCGACCTCATTCGCGGCCACCGTCGCCACGAGCCGTGCTGCCTCGGCTTCGAGGACCGTCGCCGTGGCCGCGTTCGCGACCAACGCGAGATCGAGGGGCTCCTCCTCTTCCATCAAGAGCAGCTCGTCGTCTTCCAGGGTCCGTTGCCGTTCGACCAGCTGGCCCACCTCGTGGTCCATGGCCTGGAGGTCACGTGCAGCGGTGACGCCCCCCGTCCGCATCCGCTCTTCGATGTCGTGGCGACGCTTGGCCGATGCGGCGATCTGCTGCTCGAGCTCTCGTTGGCGAACAGTGAGCGCGTCGACCTGGATCTGGATCTGGGCGGTCGCCGCCACCAGGGCAGATTGACGGGCCCGCACGTCGGCGAGCTCGGCTCGTTCCGGCATGGCCTCGATGCGGTGGCGCAACTGGTCCAGGACGGTGTCGTGCTCCTGGACCTGCAGAAGTGTGTCGTACGGCTCAGCCATCGCTCTCCTC
>CAININ010000181.1 GCA_903849265.1 uncultured Acidimicrobiaceae bacterium | reverse complement strand
CTTGCCTGGCATGGACTGCGCCAAACCACGGAAGATGTCGACAGCGTCCGCCACCTGGGTGCCGAACTACGGAGGGCCGTTGCCAGCGTTGCGAGTGATCACGGCCTCTCTCCCACCGGGCTCAATGTGAACGCCGCCTCGTTGATTCCGGCAACGTTTGACCCTGGTGAGTGTGAGGTCTTTCTCGACCACCCCCGACGGCTCGTGCTCGGAGCGCCATTGAGGGACGTGTTCGTCATGAAGATCTATCGAGGTTCCCCCAACGATCTCGACGGCATGGTCGCGATGTGGCCACGGACATGACAACGAGGCAATCAACACGAAAGGGATGCCCTGACCTGCGGGAAAACAGGCCAGGGCACCTGTTGGCGATCGTACTGCACGGATCTCGGTCTACCGGCGGCTCAGATGACGGAGGGGCGCTCGCTCTTCGGAATGCCTGGGGTGGGGTCGTTGTTCCCTCAGATGATGATCTCTTCAGGACGGTTCCGGAGTTGTGTGGTGTCGCCCTCCACTGCCGTGACCGATCCCACGATCTTGAGCCCTCAAGGGGAGCACGGGTCGAGGCTGGCGAGGTGGTCGACGATCACGGTGGCCCGGAGGTTCGCTTCGATCACCCCGCAGCACACCGTGTTGATGATGTCGAAGCCCCCGGACACGATGTCGTCGCCTTCGACTCGGAACGTGACCGGGACCGGGACAACATCGGGCATTTCGGACGCAGACGCAGTGGCGAAGCGAATCGGCTGCGCCTCCGCCATCATCGCCACCGCAACGAAGGCGCTGGCAAACCCTGAGCGTGACGCTTCTGGTGGCGAGCACACCGCTGATGCCATTCGGGGATCTCGTCCGTCCGGCACATCTCCAGGTACATGCCATGACATCGCTACAGTCCTGACATGGACGAACTCCCCCCGTGCCCGAACTGCTCCTGCGTGAACACCTACCCGATGGGGGCCTTGCTCGTCTGCCCCGAGTGTGCGAACGAGTGGATCCAGGGAGAGGAGGGCGACGCCGACGAGGGCGAAGCCGAGGTGCGCGATGCAGTGGGCAACGTCCTCGTCGATGGGGACACGGTCATGATCGTTAAGGACATGAAGGTCAAGGGAAGCTCGAAGACGCTCAAGGTCGGCACTCGAGTGAGCAACATCCGCATCGTGTCCGGACCGGGCGACCACGACATCGAGGCCAAGGTGGACGGCTTCGGTCCGCTCTACCTCAAGTCGTCGATCATGAAGAAGGCCTAGCGACCCTGGCCTCCGGACGCCTTCCTGGCCGCCATGATCGGCCGGCCCGAGTGGACGGGCCGGGCCGCATGCAAGGGGTTGGTGACGGCGGTCTCCTTCGACAGCACAAACCCCGGATTGCCGACGATACGCGCCGCTGTCTCATCTGCACGGACGAGGTGATTGCCTCGCCCATGCGATGGCGCAAAGCGACAGACAGGGCGTGTTCGGTGGCACGACGAGTGACGATCGCCATCGACTCCGCAGCGTCCGACACACCGAGTCGCTGCTCCACGTTGCCATCGACGTGGCCCGTACCTGACTGACGGGGTCCCCATGAACTGAGCCGTTCCATATCCG
>CAININ010000180.1 GCA_903849265.1 uncultured Acidimicrobiaceae bacterium | reverse complement strand
TCTTCGCCAGTGGTCCGGGCGTGGATGGCCGGATTGGCGGGGTTTTCGAACTGCTGAGGCACGTAGAAAGAGCCCTCGCCCTTGGCGATCTCCTCTGCCTTGGCGATGGCCCCGCCCATGCCGTCGGGCCCGGGCGTGAGGACCAGCTCAGCGCCATAGCCGCGCAGCAGCATCCGCCGCTCTTTGCTCATGGTCTCCGGCATGGTGAAGATGCAGCGATACCCTCGGGCGGCGCACACCATGGCCAAGGCGATGCCGGTATTACCGCTGGTCGGCTCGACCACCGTCGTGCCCGGCTTCAGCAGCCCCGCCTCTTCGGCGGCGTCGATCATCGCAACGGCGATCCGGTCCTTGACGCTCCCCGCCGGGTTGAAGAACTCGAGCTTTGCCGCGATCGTGGCGCCGGCCCCGTCACCGACGTGGCGGAGGCGCACCAGCGGGGTACCTCCGACGAGCTGGGTGATGTCGTCCGCGATCCTCATTGCGTGACCTCCTGGGTCCGTCGCCGTACATCGAATTGATTCTTGACCCAACCTATCGGGTTTTGAGTCGATGA
The DNA here is from genome assembly GCA_903849265.1 of uncultured Acidimicrobiaceae bacterium. Classification (GTDB taxonomy): domain Bacteria; phylum Actinomycetota; class Acidimicrobiia; order Acidimicrobiales; family RAAP-2; genus Bog-756. The sequence continues at coordinate 1,044 of CAININ010000180.1, read as the reverse complement.
GGACGACGGAACGCCGGAGCAGATCGGCGGCTCAGCCCCGGATTCGAGCCTGCGTCCGGCGCATCTGGCTCCGGAGGATGAGGCGGCGGAGCTCATGTTCGTCTACGTCCAGGTATTCGAGCAGTGCGGCGTGCTGGTTTCGACCCGGTGTCCCCAGGTCGGCCGACCACGCCAAAACATCGTCCTTGGTCACGCCGATCGCCTCGGCTGCCGCTTCAGAGGTGTGGACATGGGACTGTATGGCCCGATCGAGCGCGTCGCCCAGTGTCGCGGGTTTGGCTGATCGTGCCGGCGGCGACCCCGCCGGCGCTGACCCTACCGGCGTCGGGTCCGATGTCTTCAGCGAATGTCGTGGCGGGACATTCGGCAGTTTGATCTCTGGAACTGAGCGGGCACTCCTCTGGTTCCCCGATGATGATTCCGCCATGTCTCAATCACACCACATCTGGAGAAGGGCCGAAGAATGGTCCGGGCGATCGAGGGTCCGCCGCACCAGTACGCGCCCAGGCGGCGACCAGCCCACGACTCGATCAGCGGCCATCTTGGCGATCAACTGCACTCCCGAGGACTTCGGTCACTCGCTGACGCAGTCGAGGCACCAGATCTTCCTCGAACCAAGGGTTCTGCTTCAGCCACCGGTTGTTGCGAGGGCTCGGGTGCGGGAGCGGGACCACCGCAGGCCAGTGTTCCATCCACGAGCGGACCACCCCGGTGACGGACTTCCCGGCGCCAGGAAGGTGCCATTGCTGGGCATAGGTGCCGATGACCAATGTCAGCTCCACCCGTCCGAGCAGCGCCAGCAGCGGCTCTCGCCAGGTCGGGGCGCATTCGGGCCGCGGTGGTAGATCGCCGGACGGCCCGGTGCCTGGAAAGCAGAACCCCATCGGCACGATCGCCACTTCCGACGGGTCGTAGAAGCGGTCGGCGGTGATGCCCATCCACTGACGGAGACGATCCCCGCTGGCATCCGAAAACGGGATCCCCGACTCGTGGACCCGGCGACCCGGAGCCTGGCCCACGACGAGGATCTTGGACGAAGCGTCG
>CAININ010000179.1 GCA_903849265.1 uncultured Acidimicrobiaceae bacterium | reverse complement strand
GCGCTTGAGGTCCGTGTAGGGCGGGTAGGCGATCGACGGGTCGAGTGCCGTCCCCCGGGTGAGCACCGGCTTGCGGTGCTGGAACAGGCGGACGCCGGACACGCCGTGGTAGCCGCCCATGCCGCTCTCGCCCACTCCGCCAAAGGGGAGGTTGGGGTTGGTGAAGTGGAGCATGGTGCCGTTCACGGTGACGCCGCCCGACGTGGTCCTTGCCAGTACATCGTCCACCACGTGCTTGTCGCCGGCGAACACGTAGAGGGCCAGCGGATGGTCTCGTCCGTTGACGAAGTCGATGGCCTCGCGGGCAGATGACACGGTGAGCACGGGGAGGATCGGCCCGAAGATCTCTTCGGACATGATCGGTGATGCGGGATCTACGTCGACCAGGACCGTCGGGGCGATGTAGCGCTCGGACGGCTCAGATGTCCCCCCGATGGCGACGGTCCCGCTCTGCATCAGCGCCGTCAGTCGAGCGACGTGGCGATCCGAGATGATCCTCCCGTAGTCGGGGCTGTCGTGGGGGTCGGCGCCGAAGAAGGCGCTCATGGCCTTGGTCAGCTCGTCGAGGAAGGGCTGGCGCACGTGTTCGTCGACCAGCACGTAGTCGGGTGCGATGCAGGTCTGGCCGGCGTTGAGCCACTTCCCCCAGGCGATCCGCCGAGCGGCGACCTTCAGGTTGGCCGACCGGTCGATGATCACCGGGCTCTTGCCGCCGAGCTCCAAGGTGACCGGCGTGAGGTACTTGGCGGCGGCAGTCATCACCACTCGTCCGACCACGCCGTTGCCGGTGTAGAAGATGTGGTCGAAGTGCTGCTCGAGCAGGGCGGTGGTCTCTGGGACCCCGCCTTCGACCAGAGTGATGGCGGTCGGGTCCATGTAGCGGGGCACGAGCCGGCCGAGGGCAGCCGATGTGGCGGCCGAGATCTCGGAGGGCTTCATGACCACGGTGTTGCCGGCGGCGATAGCAGCCGCCACCGGGGCGAGGAGCAGTTGGACGGGGTAGTTCCACGGAGCGATCACCAGCACGACGCCCAACGGCTCGGGTACGAGCTTCGAGCGGGCGGGCAACGTGACGAGGGGGGAGGAGACCCGCTTGGGCCGGTTCCACTTGCCGAGGTGCTTGATCAGCGACCGGATCTCCCCGGAGACGAAGGCCAGCTCAGTGATGAACCCTTCGATGGGGGACTTGCCGAGGTCGACGCGGAGCGCCTCGAGGAGCTCCGCCTCGTTCTCCTCCACCATCTTGGCCAGCTGCTCGAGCTGATGGCGGCGCCAGGCCAAGGGACGGGTGACGCCCGTTCGGTAGGTGGCACGAAGGGTGTCGGCGATCGAGGCTGTTTGGGGATCAGCGGTCGTGGTCATCCCCCCAGTCAATCAGGATCGGGGCGGCAGTTCCTGGCGTCCTGCTCATGTCGTTCGGTCGCTGGTGGAGTCCGGTGGGAGCAGGAACCGGCACGTGGGTCCTGAGGCTCGGCTCAGCCGGGTGGGGCAGCGTCAACTACGGATGCATCCACCACCACCAACGTCATCGTCGGTCGGTGTCGCGTTGGCCGAGGATCACGTCGGTCGAGGCGCTGCTGGACGCGTCGAGAGGACCGCCGCGCCTTGGGCGCTGCTGGACTCGCCCGGCTCCGAACCGGGAGGGCTGGCCGGCGAACACCTGGGTGGGGGTCCGCTCGTAATGGCGGGTTGCGTAGCCGATGACCGTCCGGCCGTTCGGACTCAGGTAGAGGACGAACTTCTTGGCCGAGAGCTTCAGCCGTCCCGAGTCCATCCGCTCGATCGAGTCCATCTCGACGGCCCGCGCCGCCAAGAACCGGATCTCGGCGATGGCCACCTCGGGCAGCACCTGGTGCCGAGTGGTGAAGGAGCGCTGGGCGGTGGCGGTCACCAGTAGCGAGCTGGCGTGGATGGACGGGAGCTCGTCGTCGTCGAGGTCCTCGTCGTCGTCCTCGAACAGGTCGAACTCTTCGTCCACAACGAGGGTCGGTCGCCGCACTGCCATCGGGATCGATGCTCTGCCGGGGGCACGCTTGACGGCCTGGGGCGGCACGACATGCTCGGCGATCCCGCAGTCAGCAGCGTCTAGGGCCACCGGGCGGTCACAGTCGGCACCGGTGAGCTCGCGACAGCGCAGCTTCGGTGCCATCAGGCGAGCAACGTGCCGGCGCCGGAGTTCTGGTCCGGTTCGAACGAGGAGGGGAGAAGCACCGGATCGACATTAGCCACCACGCTCGGGTGTTCGGTCCCGGCTCGGTAGGTCAAGGGTGAAAAGGGTTAGGGGCACCCCAGGTCGGCCTGTGCCGCGCACGATGGGCAGAGCCACACGGCACCACCGGGAGCTGCGTGGCGGGTGGCGACCGGAGCGGCGCAGGCCACGCACGGCTCACCCATGCGCACCGGCGCGGTGTTCGGCGTGGAACCGGTCGACTGGTCGGACATGGAGGCGATGCTACCGAGACCTGGTCGGGGGCGGAGGGTGATGCGCAGGCCGGTGCCGAAGACGGTGCTGGTTGTTGTCCCTAGGGGAACACGACCGTTCGCCCGCCGTTGAACAGCACCCGATCCTCCAGGTGCCAGCGCAGTCCTCGGGCCAGCACCGACCGCTCGATGTCCCGTCCCTGGGCGACGAGATCCTCGACGGTATCGCCGTGGTCGATCCTGGCGGTGTCCTGTTCGATGATCGGTCCGGCATCGATCTCGACGGTGGCGAAGTGGCAGGTGGCACCGATCAAAATCACCCCTCGCACGTGGACCTGGTGGTAGGGACGGGCCCCGGCGAAGGACGGTAGGAAGCTGTGGTGGATGTTGATGATGCGGCCGCGGAACCGATCGCACATCTCCGGCGGAACGACCTGCATGTATCGGGCCAGCGGCATGACGTCGCCCCCGGCGTCCTCGAACGCGGTGGCGATCTGGTCGAAGGCCGCCTCCTTGGTGGCGGTGGTCACCGGGATGTGGGCAAAGGGGATGCCAGCGGTTCGAACCAGCGGCTCTAGGTCAGGCTGGTTGCCGATCACGAGCGGAACCGTGCACGGCAGGTCTCCGGTGCGGAGCCGGCAGGGCCGGCCGGTCGATCCTCAGGCCGGCGTGACGACGATGGGAAGGCTGGCGTGCCGGCGGATGAAAATGCTCGGGCGCCGGGTCGGCGGACGCTCCGGGTCCAACGCGATGGAGGCGGTCCGAGCGAGGAGCTGCTCGATGGCAATACGGGCTTCGAGGCGGGCGAGCGGCGCACCGATGCAGAAGTGCAGCCCCTTGCCGAACGCGAAGTGGGGAGCAGGTCCCCGATCCTCGGAGCTGTCGGAATCATCGACGGGCCCGTCCGGCGACGGCCGGTTGGCGGCGGCCCACATGAGCAGGACCCTGCTGTTGGCCGGAATGGGTGTCCCGCCGAGCGTCGTGTCGCGTGGAGTCGCCCGGTAGTGGAATTGGAACGGGCCATCGGTGCGCAGGATGTCCTCTATGGCACCGGGGATGCACGCCGGATCACGCCGAAGGCGCTCCTGGATCTCCTGATCCCGGGCGAGGGTCTCGACGGCGGTGGCGAGGAGGCTGGCGGTGGTCTCTGATCCCGCAGACACCAGCACGAGGAGCATGTCCCGTGCCTCCCCGGCGTCCACCGTGCCGGATTCGATGCCTTCGGCGAATACTGCGAGCAGGCCGGATCGCTTGTCGGCCGGACGGTCGAGGGCCGATTGGAGCTGGCGCTGGGCATAGACGATCAGGTCCATGGCGGCGTGGGTGGCGGGCCCCATGCCGTCTGCATGCGTGACGCCGTCGAGCAGCGCGCCGAGTGCGGACACGGTCGTGACGATCTGGGGAGCATCGTCCGGTGCGAGCCCGATCACTTCGCAGATGGTCAGCGCCGGCACCAGGTCGGCGAAGGCGGCGACGAAATCCACATGGCTCGACTGCAGCATCGAGTCGAGTTTTGCTGTGACGATCTGGGTCGCCGCCGGCTCGAGACCCGCCACCATCGCCGGGCTGAGGCTCGACTGGAGCAGTTTGCGGTGTCGGGCGTGCAGCGGCGGGTCGGCGGTGGCCAGCACATGGACCGGGTCGCCGAAGGGTGCCATGGCGAACGCCACCGGGCAGCCGGTGCCATCGTCGTGGAGGATGCTCACCAGGTTGGACGAAAAGTCGTGAGGGCGACGGACAGCCTCACGGATCAGCGCCGGGTCCGACACCAAGTAGGTGTACTGGCCGGGGATCCGCCAAACGGGGGCCTCGCTCCGCAACAGATCGCAGAAGGGCCGGGGATCGTCCAGCACGTCCTCGCGCAGCAACAGCCGCGGGTCATTCAGATCTAGGCCCATCGTGCCTCCTCGCCACGTAGTCCCAGCCAGCAAGCAGCACCAAGACCAGCACGATGCCGATGGCATTGTCGATCACCCGTGACTCGATCAACGTCCAACGCGACGACGACACCGCCGCCAACATGATGATGACGGTGGGGGTCAGCAAGATCACCAGCCAGTGATAGCCACGCTCCTTGAGGGCGAACAACCCGCCGGAAGCCACGAACACCATCGCCACCAGGACGCCCTGGTT
>CAININ010000178.1 GCA_903849265.1 uncultured Acidimicrobiaceae bacterium | reverse complement strand
TCTCCTGGAGGTTGCGCGCGCGCAGCCCCACGCAGCCCATGGCCTCGGCCCATTTCACGTAGTCGGGCAGGTCGGCGTTCAAGTAGACCTCGGAGTAGCGCTCCTCGTAGAACATCTCTTGCCACTGGCGGACCATGCCCAGATAGGCGTTGTTGAGGATGGCGATCTTGACCGGGATGCGCTCGGAGCTGGCGGTCACCAGCTCTTGGGCGGTCATCTGGAAGCAGCCGTCACCGTCGACGGCCCACACCATCTTGTCGGGACGGCCGACCTTGGCACCGATGGCGGAGGGGACGGCGAAGCCCATGGTCCCGAGACCGCCGGAGTTCACCCAGGTGTAGGGATGGTCGAACTGCCACCACTGCGAGGCGAACATCTGGTGCTGACCCACACCCGAAGCCACGATCGTGTCGTCGGGGGTCCGATCCCGTAACTGCTCAATGACGAACTGGGGCTTCAGCGGACCGTCCCCGGGCTGCTGGTCGTAGACGAGAGGGAACCGCTCCTGCCACTCGCCGAGCTGGGACCTCCACGGGGCGAGGCCTTCACGGGGGAAGCTCGCGGCCATCGATCCAGCAGCGGAAGGTGCGCCGGGGACCGCGTCCGACGGGGTGCCACCGGTACCGCCGCGGGTCGCCTCGGAATGCTCGAGGCCCAACGAGTCGAGCGCCAAGAGCAGCTCCTCGATCACCAGGCGGCAGTCGCCGGCGACGGCCACATCGGCGGCCCGGACCTTGTTGTGCTCGGCCGGATCGATGTCGACGTGGATGATCTTGGCTTCAGGGGCGAATGCGTTCACCCGGCCGGTGACCCGGTCGTCGAAGCGGCTGCCGAGGGCGATGAGCAGGTCCGCACGCTGCATCGCCGTGACGGCGGTGTAGTTACCGTGCATGCCGGGCATCCCCAGGCACAGCGGATGCGAGTCGGGGAAGCAGCCCCGGGCCATGAGCGTCGTCACGACCGGGATCCCGGTTCGCTCGGCGAGCTCGCGCAGCGCGTCGGCTGCCCTGGCCTTCAAGATGCCACCGCCCGCGTAGATGACGGGGCGCTTAGCAGCCAGCAGCATCTCGGCCGCCTCGCGGATCCGGGCCGGGTCACCCTCGGTCACCGGCCGGTAGCCCGGCAGGTCGAGGTCGCCCGGCGTCGGCCAGTACCACTCCATCGTCGACTGGGCGATGTCCTTGGGGATGTCGATCAGGACGGGGCCGGGCCGGCCGGTGGTGGCCACATGGAATGCCTCGGAGACGATCCGGGGAATGTCGGCGGCGTCCGTGATCAGCCAGTTGTGCTTGGTGATCCCCATGGTGATGCCGGTGATATCGCTCTCTTGAAACGCGTCCGTCCCGATCGAGGTGGTAGCCACCTGGCCCGAGATGACGACCAGCGGGGTCGAGTCCATGTAGGCGTCGGCCAACGGGGTCACCACGTTGGTAGCACCCGGGCCAGAGGTGACGATGGCCACGCCGGGTCGACCGGTGACCTGGGCGTAGCCCTGGGCCATATGACCTGCACCCTGCTCGTGGCGGACCAGGATGTGGCGGATCGACGAGTCGAGGATCGGGTCGTAGACAGGCAGGATCGCTCCGCCAGGCAGGCCGAACATGACCTCGACCTGCTGCATCTCGAGGCTCTTGATGAGTGCCTGTGCTCCGGTGATTTCCATCGGGTGCTCCCTTTTCGGCGATGGTCGGTGATGTGAAGACGGTCGGTGGTGCGGGTCGTTTTGTTCGGTGATTCCGCCGGCCGGTCACCGGAGGGCGGACATGAAAACGACCTCCCATCTGGGAGGTCGGAAAGCGCACACGGCGAAGAAACGTCGCGTGCGCTACGAAACGGGTACCAAGGGGCGGAGAGTTGGGATGGCGGTACGCATGGTCCGAACAGTGTGCCACGACCGGGAGGGGTTCGACAAGTACCCTTCGGCCGAAATCTCTTCAGCTCAGTGACCGTGCCCCGTTCGACCTCGTTGACCAGGCAAC
>CAININ010000177.1 GCA_903849265.1 uncultured Acidimicrobiaceae bacterium | reverse complement strand
GCCGATCAGCTTCTCGGCCGCCTCGTCCAGCTCCTTGGACCCGATGACCCCCGAGTCACCTCTCTGCTCGAATCGATCGATGAGGTTGCGGGCGAGTCAGAGTAACGACTCACCGACATCGCCCATGGCTTCTGTGGAGGATGACCGAAAACTGGGGCGCGCGCTTGTCGAAACCGGGAGACGTGAGCTGGAAAGTCAGTTGCTCTGTTTGGCCTGGTCGATGGTGGTCGTTCGTGTCCGACGGGTTCTGGCCCGGGCGTCGTGGAGTCGGTAGCTCTCGCACTTGGTCTCGATGATCCGGCACCGATGGGTGGGACGCCAGGTGGCCCACCCATGGCGTGCCTCCGTCATGCCGGGTCGGTGTTCGAGATGATGAAGGCCGTCGACCGGCCCTCGAAGGAGCGCAGCGTGCCCGAGGGCTCGAGCGCATCGCCGAACAACACGATGCGGTAGGTGCCCTCGTCGGCCTCGATGGGGATGTCCCAGGTGATCGTCACCCGGGAACCTGCCCGACCGACGCGCTCCCAGTGAATCCGGGTGGACCAGTCACCGTCGTCGAAGGCCCGCACCCACTCCTCGCCCTGGCGCACCTGGACCTCGAGGAATGTCCCGCCTCGATGCAGGTCGTTGGCCAGGTGGGCGCCGACGAAGGCCACCGTGACGCGCTCTCCGGCCTGGTAGCGGCTGCGTGGCGGATCGAGGACGTCACCGATGCGGCGGGTCCCGATCGGCTCGTCGGGAACCCCCCGGCGGGGCGTGGTCCGGTGGCGGCGGGCCAGGTCCTCGGTCGGAGGTCCGGGGTCCACGGGCTCGGCGGCCACCATGGCGCGGGCGAGGCGGGCAGCGGTCTGGCAGAGGGCGGCGAGCTCCCACCTGCCGAAGAGGGTGCTCCCACCCTCGTAGCGCTGGGCGTCGTACTCCTCGGGTGTGGTCACGTAGTGGATGTAGCCGTTCGAGTATCCGGCCACGAGCACGTCGTGGATGTCGGCGTCGACGATGGCGGCGACGGTGCGTCGCAGTCGGAGCCCGGCCATGATCGTGACCTCTCCGGGGATGCCGATGAGGAAGAGGGGGCCGAGCCGGATCAGCTGGACCGCGACGCGCTCGGCCACGATCGGGCGCAGGCGGTTGAGCAGGCTCCCGGGAAGGACGATCCCCTTGGGGGCCTGGGAGTCGGCCAGCGACGGCGAGAGCCGGTAGGCCAGCCGGGATGGGAGGTCCCACAGCCGGTTGGTGCCCTCCTTGAATGCCGGGAAGGCGGGTCCGTCGACGCCGGCGCCGGCAAAGGAGGATGCGGCTCCGTGCGGTCCGCTGGTGCGGTGTGACTCAGCATCTGGGCTGAAGTCGGGCTCGATGGCGATGCGGCCAAGGTCGATCCAGCAGTGGCGGGCGTCGAGTGGTCCCTCGACGACCCGTCCGGGTCCGGCGAGGAGTCGGTCGACGGCATCGTGCTGACGGGTGCCGATCAGCCGTGTGTTCTCCACCTCGTCGTCGGTCGGCCCGTGACCCGGTGCCAGATCGAGGTTGGGCGACATGTCCCCGGCGTTGGTCTGGGCG
>CAININ010000176.1 GCA_903849265.1 uncultured Acidimicrobiaceae bacterium | reverse complement strand
TTCCCCAGGGTCGATCACTGAAATTCCCCACCCTCTGAGCGACGAGGTGGACGACAAGGTCCACCACAACGAGGTGGGCCCCTTCAAGGCTGGTGGTGCTTACGCCAACCAACCCGAAGGGACCCGGACGCCGGAGAATCCTCGGGGAGGCGGCCCAGACACTTTCTGTCGCCCTTTTGGTGCTGGCGGCCAACGTCCGCAAGATCAACGAGGTCTTTGCCATGAAGGCCGCCGTGGCCAAGGAGATCCGAAAGTTCCCGAGCCGTCGGAAGACCAAGTCGCTTGGGTCCTGGGCGCCAGCTATTGCATCCCCGGCCAACGCTTCCCCGGCTATCGCGTCCTTGACTGCCACGGCCACCTTGACGGTGGGTCTTCATGGGTCGCTCGCCACTGGTGATCCGGACCCACCGCTGATCGCCTGACGGTGGTCTGAACTGGCGAAACGTTGCCTTATGGGTTTCATATCGCCCGGGGTGTGGCCGGTGGGGGCGACGAAGCCGGTTCCCGAGCCTCTGCGGTGCCCCGCCGACCCGATCCAGCCATCCCGGGCCCCTCGAGCCGAGCATTCCCTGCCTCAGCACGGTCCTACGTCGGGGGATTGTCGACGCGAACCCTTGAGATCTGTCGATACCCCGCGGTGGGCTGGCGACATAACCACGGTGGGCTGGGGATTCGCCAGAGGAGCGGTAACGATTTCCCACGCTGTTGGTCCGGATTTCCCATTTGCCTGGTCAGGGAGATGCCATGGGGCAAAGTATGGGAACGGTGACCGGACATCGGCTTGCTCTTCAGCGAGTTCGGTGCCGCCAGCATGAGGCAGCGTCAATACTTAACGCTTGACGTTATTAACGCTAGACGTTAAACTCATGCGGTGCTCCAGTCGTTCCGGGACAAGACCACCGAACTCGTCTGGCGCCGCCAGATGGTCCGGGCGCTCGATGCCCCGACGCAACGGGCAGCATTGGGGAAGTTGGCCATGCTCGACGCGGCGGATGTCATCGGTGACCTTCGTATACCGCCCGGTAATCGATTGGAGAAACTGCAGGGTGATCGGGCTGGTCAGTACAGCGTGAGGGTCAACCAGCAATGGCGGATCTGCTTCGTCTGGACAACCGCTGGACCGACCGATGTCGAGATCGTCGACTATCACTGAGGAGGAACGATGACCACCACGATGCCCCCGGTCCATCCGGGTGAGATTCTGAACGAAGAGTTTCTCGGGCCACTCGGTGTGACCCAGAACCGCTTGGCCGTCTCCATCGGAGTTCCGCCTCGTCGGATAAACGAAATCGTCCACGGCAAGCGCAGGATCACCGCGGATACCGCTCTGCGGCTGTCGAGGTTCTTCGGGACGAGTGAGCGGTTCTGGCTGAACCTTCAAGGTCGCTACGACATCGAGGTACAGCGCGATGTCATCGGTGGCGAGCTCGACGGCATCCAGCCGCTGCTGTCTGCCTGACCTGGCCTACGCGCATTGCACATGGCGACGGAGCATGGCGACCTGATGGCGGAACATGACGATCTCGACCGCCAACTCGTCGCCGCCTTGACGCCTCAGCCGGTGCAGCTGGAGGATTCTGGTGAAGGCCAGGTAGAGGAACGAGAGAGTTATGGCCCAGTATCGCCGCCTTCGGCCGATTCGGAAAAGTCCTGCTCAAGGTATCCAGATGACATTTTCGGCACCCACAGGCGCCCTGAACTGGAAAAGCGTTGCCCTATGGGTTTCGTCGCGCTCGGGGTGTGGCTGGTGGGGACGACGAGGTCGGGTTTGGGCGTCTCCGTGCTGCTCCACCTACCCGATCCAGCCATCCGGGTCCCTCGAGCCGAGCATTCCCTGCCTCAGCACGGTCATACGTCTGGGTTTTGTCGAAGCGAACCCTTGAGTTCTGTCGGTACCCCGTGGTGGGCGAGGGGGGACTTGAACCCCCACATCCTTTCGGACACAGGAACCTGAATCCTGCGCGTCTGCCAATTCCGCCACTCGCCCGAGCGACCGGTAGAGGCTACCCGAAGATCCAGACCCCCGTAATCAAAGAGCTGCTTGGCCCCCGCCCCACGAAGTGCTCCAACGCGCCGTTGAACCCTCCGAGCGGCACTCTGTGCAGGCCGTGGCGAGCGACGAACGGCCCGGAACGTGAGTCACTGGAGACAATCTCCTTGCCCGTACCCCCTACCAGGGGGTAGACACCGGTAGGCTGACGCCAACATGGGACTTCAGAAGTTCGAAGGGCGCCTAGAGCGCATGGTTGACGGCACCTTCTCCAAGGCATTCCGGGGCGAATTGCACCCGGTGGAGATCGGTCGACGGGTGACCCGGGAGATGGACCTCAAGCGTCGCTTGGGCGTCAATGGCCTCATCGCGCCCAATGCCTTCGTCGTGCACCTGTCCGCCTCGGACTTCGACCGGTTCGAAAGCTTCCTCGACGCCCTGGTGCGCGAACTCGAAGAGGCCGCTCGCGACCACGCCCGCACCGAGGAGTACGTCTTCGTCGGACCAGTGACCGTATCCGTGGTCGAGGACCCCCGCCAGCGCAGGGGCAGGTTCGCCGTCGTCTCCGAGGTCCACGAGGGACCCGCCGGCCTGTCGGCCGCCTCGGTGGTCCTCGCCGACGGCATGCGGATCGTGCTCGGTCCTGAACCGATCACCATCGGCCGCCTTCCGGAAAGCACCGTCGTCGTGAACGACCCGAACGCCAGCCGCCGCCATGCCGAAATCAAGCGGAGCGGCAACGACGTGGTCGTGGTCGACCTCAAGTCGACGAACGGCACGCGGGTCAACGGGGCCACGATCGGCGAGCGGGTTCTGAACGACGGCGACGAGGTCGTCATCGGAACCACCGTGCTCCGTTTCGAGACCTCGTGAGGCCTGGCACCCGACCTTGATCCACCTCCTCGCGTCTGCACCCCCCGTCCCTATCGACAGCACTCCGCTCCTGCGCGTGCTCGAGTTCGGCGTCATCGCGCTCCTCTGGCTCTTCTTCATGTGGGTCGTCCGTGCCGTGTGGGTCGAGGTGCGGCCGCTCAAGCGCAAGCGTCGGCGCGGCAAGGACGTCGACGCCGTCGTGGACGGCAAGCGCCGTCGCTCCCTCCGGCTCCATGTGATCCGTCCCGACGACCAGTCCGGGCGGACCTATGACGTCGGGGAGGAGGTCACCGTGGGTCGCGCGGCCGGCTGCGGTGTCCCCATCGACTACGACTCCTACGCCTCAAACCTTCATGCCCGCCTCTTCCGTCTCGACGGAGACCTGTGGGCAGAGGACCTCGGATCCACCAACGGCACATGGGTGAACACTGTGCGTATCGAGGAGCGCACGAAACTCGAAAAGGGCGACCTCCTCCAAGTCGGCGGCACCGTGTTCGAGGTCGGTCGCTGACATGACCCTCCTCCGCTCCGGATCGGCGACCGACACCGGCCTGGTCCGGTCGGTCAACCAGGACCTCGCCGTCGAGACCGGGACTCTCTTCGCCGTCGCCGACGGCATGGGCGGTCATGCCGGCGGCGAAGTGGCGGCCCGGCTGGCCGTCGACACGCTGACCATCGCATTCGGGGCTCGCCCCACCGGTGCCGGGCTGTCCGAGGCCATCACCGAGGCCAACCAGGTCGTCTTCGAGCACAGCCTGGACAACCCGGACCTTCGAGGCATGGGGACCACCATGACGGCCGCCGCCCTCGTCAACGAAGACGGACGGGATGTGATCGCGCTCGTCAACGTCGGCGACTCGCGCTCGTACCGGTTCCACGAAGGCGTCCTGACTCAGATCACCGTCGACCACAGCTTGGCCGAAGAGATGGTCCGCACCGGCGAGATCAGCCAGACCGAAGCCGCGGTCCATCCTCACCGCCACATCCTCACCCGAGCCCTGGGGGTGGCCGACGATGTCGTCGTCGACCTGTGGCGGATCCAGCCGACCCGGGGTGACCGCCTGCTCCTTTGCAGTGACGGCCTCACCAACGAACTCGACGACATGCAGATCGCCGAGGTCCTGCGCACCGTGCCCGACCCGCAGGTGGCAGCCGATCTCCTGGTGCGGGCGGCGCGGACCCACGGTGGCAGCGACAACATCACCGTCGTCGTCGTCGACGTCATCCTCGATGATGCAGACGACGCCGTCGATGAGGAGGACGAAGTCGCCGGTGCCCCGGCCATGGCTGCAGTCGCCGCCGTGGCGCCCGACTTCCGTACGTCAGCCGATGATCCGGCCGACGTTGCTCCCGAGGAAGACGAAGCGGTCGAGGTCTTGGAACGTCCCGAGCCCCTCCGGCCCAGCTGGCGAGACCGATGGAGGGCCAGGCGCAAGGCGAAACGGGTGGCCCGCGGGCGCCGTCTCATCACCGTCCGCACGGTGCTCTTCGTGGTGATCTTGGCCGCCATCGCCTACGGCGCCTTCTACGCCGTCCGCTGGTATGACACCAACGCCTACTACGTGCAGGCCAACAACAACGAGTTGATGATCTACCACGGTCGGATCGGCGGCGGCGTCCTGTACAAGCCGGTCGAGGTCGAGCGCACCGGGGTGACCACCGCTGACGTCCCCCCCTACACCGTCGCCCAGCTGATCACCGGGGTGCAGGAGGACTCGCTCAAGGCAGCGCAGTCCTACGTGGCCGGTCTGGTGGCGACCCAGCACCTCAGTGTCTGCACCCAGACGCCGACCGCCCCCGGCTGCTCCACCACCGGCCTGTTCGTGCCTCCGGCCACCGGCGCCGTGACGACCACAACGAAGGCACCCTGATGGAACGACGCATCCGCCGGCTCGGGATCTTCATGCTGCTCTGCTTCGTGGCCCTCTTCGTCCAGCTCAACGTCATCCAGGTCGTGAAGGCAAACAGCCTCGCCAAGGCCAAGGACAATCCGCGGGTGATATCGGTTGCCCGCAGTCAGCCCCGGGGAGACATCCTGGCCGCCGACGGCATCGTGCTGGCCAGCTCCGCTCCCTCGACCGGGTACTTCAAGTACAAGCGGGTCTACAACCCGGACACCGCGGTCCTGTTCTCGCAGATCGTCGGGTTCGACTCGCTGATCTTCGGTAAGACCGGCATCGAGGCCCAGTACGACAACTACCTGCAGTCCCACACCCGCTCGGCGAAGTCCCTACGCGACCTCTTGGTCAACCGGACCACGACCGGAAATGTGGCACTCACCATCTCGAGCACGCTGCAAAGCCAGGTGGCAGCGGCCGTGGACGCTACCAACGTCAACGGAAGCGCACCGCAAGCAGGTGCGGTGGTGATCAACGTCAAGACCGGGGCCATCGAGGCCATGTACGGGAACCCGACCTACGACCCGGCCCCGCTGTCTTCGCCGGACACCAACATCGAAAAGTACGCATGGGCATCCCTCAATCCGAAGAGCGGGCAGAGCCCCTTGGTGTCCCGGACGTTCCAGTACGGGTTCCTTCCCGGGTCGACGTTCAAGACGGTGACTTCGGCCGCCGTCTACGACCACCAGCCCGCGCTGGCCAAGCTCGATGTGCCCGCCACCGGGTGCATCGCCCTTCCTCAATCCGACAAGCCCCTGTGCAACTACGGGCACAACGGTCCCAACGGACCCGAGGTGTGCGGCGGCGTGCTCGCAGTCACTCTCCCTCAGTCGTGCGACACCGCCTTCGGCACGCTGGGGATGGACCTCGGCGGCTTGTCCTTGACCGCAGAGGCCCAGGCCTTCGGGTTCAACCAGAACATCCCGATCGACATCCCCGGCGCCAACCCATCTGTCTTCCCCTCCGGCCCGGCCTTCAATCTCAACAAGCCGTCGCAGGCCTACTCGTCGTTCGGCCAGCAGGACGTCGTGGCCACTGCGCTGCAGATGGCGCTTGTCGCCGCGGGCATCGGCAACCGGGGCGTCATCATGACCCCTCATGTCATGAGGGACATCTACGACTCGTCGGGGACGCTCATCACGACCTACCAGCCGCATCCGTGGCTGACCGCTACCAACCCGTTGACCGCCGCCGCCGTCACCTCGTTGATGCAGGCCGTCGTCACCAACGGCACCGCCACGGGGGTCGGGTTCCCCGCCGCATGGAACGTGGCGGCCAAGACCGGTACCGCCGAGACCGGCCCGAACGCCACCCTCACCAACGACTGGATGATCGCCTTCGCCCCGGCTAACAACCCCAAGGTCGCCGTCGCCGTGGTGGTGCCGAACCAGCCGGGCAGCAGCACCGGTGCCGAAATATCCGGCCCGCCGATGAAGACGATCCTCGGTCACGCACTCGCGGTGACCCCGTGAGTGGGCGGAGGAACCGGGGACGATGCCCCGCAGCAGAAGACTTGAGTACACCGGAACCGAGCGATAGCAGGCATAGGCTTTGACCCACATGGACCCGACCCAAACGCCGCGCGTCTTCTCTGAGCGCTACGAACTCAACCACCTCATTGCTCGAGGGGGCATGGCCGAGGTCTACCGCGCCCACGACCGCCTGCTCGACCGGCCGGTGGCATTGAAGGTCCTGTTTCCCGAACTGTCGATCGACCGATCGTTCGTCGAGCGGTTCCGTCGGGAGGCTCAGGCCGCCGCCAACCTCTCGCATCCCAACATTGTCCCCGTCTTCGACTGGGGTGAGGACACCGGGACCTACTTCATCGTGATGGAGTTCATCGACGGACGCCCGCTGTCATCGATTCTCAAGTCCGCCGGCCCGCTCTCACCGGAGCGCACCGCAGACATCGGCGCCCATGTGGCCGCGGCCCTCGGATACGCGCACAAGCACGGGGTCGTCCACCGGGACGTCAAGCCGGGCAACGTCCTCATCACCGACGACGGCCAGGTGAAGGTGACCGACTTCGGCATCGCCCGGGCCATGAACACCGAAGAGAGCCTCACGCAGACCGGTGCAGTGATGGGCACCGCCACCTACTTCTCGCCCGAACAGGCGGAAGGACTCGGAGTCGATTCGCGCAGCGACATCTACTCGATGGGCGTCGTCCTCTTCGAAATGGTGACCGGCAGACCCCCGTTCCTCGGGGAGTCGCCCGTGGCCGTCGCATCCAAGCACGTCCGGGACAATCCTCCGGCACCCCGTGAGCTCAATCCGCAGATCCCGCCGACGTTCGAAGCGATCATCCTCAAGTCCATGGCCAAGGACCCGGCCCATCGCTACGCCACGGCCGAGGATCTCCGTGCCGACCTGCTGCGATTCAACGAGGGACGCAGCGTGCTCGCCATGGAGGACACCACGGCGATGATCGGGGTGGCAGGACTGACCACCACGGTGGCCGCAGTCGGCGGAATGGATGCCACGCGCGCCGTCGGTGCCGTCGGGGGCTACGACGGTGCGTCCGGCACCGGGAACGACACCGAGGTGCCCGAGGAAACGGGCAGCAACCGCACGCGGAACACCGCCATCATCCTGGCCGTGCTCCTGCTGATCCTCGGTTTGGCCGGGTTCTTCCTGGGTCGCAACCTGGGCTACTTCGGGGGAAGCGCGTCGTTCAACGTGCCGAACGTGATCGGCCAAGATGCGCAGGTAGCCACGGCCACCCTTCGAGCCGACGGACTCAACGTCAACCAGGTCCAGCAGGTGTCGAGTAAGCCGCTCAACTCGGTGATCTCTACCGACCCGGCCCCGGACACGCTGGTCAAGAAGGGCGACTCGGTGACGCTCAAGGTGGCCATCGTTGCGCCCCCCGTCCAGGTCAATGTGCCTGACGGGATCACCAACACCACACAGGCCAATGCCGTGGCCATCCTGCAGAGCGCCGGGCTTCAGTCGACCGTCGTCTACCGGACCAGCACGGCTCAGAAGGGGACGGTCCTGAGCACCAACCCGGCGTCGGGCACCAAGGTGAACCAGGGGGCGACGGTCACCTTGACTGTCTCGTCCGGCCCGGCCAACGTGTCGGTCCCGTCGCTCATCGGACTGTCCCAGGCCGCAGCAGGCCAGACGCTCGGTAATGCCGGGTTGAACGTCGGCAACGTCACCTCCGTGGCGTCTCCTCAGTATGCGGCCGGACTGGTCATCTCTTCCAACCCCGGTACGGGGTCTTCGGTGTCCCCGGGCAGCTCGGTGGACATCGAGGTGTCGTCCGGGCCGCCCCCGCCGACCACCACCACTACGGCAGTCCCTTCGACGACCTCGACCTCGACGACCACCTCGACAGCGCCGAGTTCCAGCACCACGAGCACCGCCGCGCACCCGTAAGGGGGTCAGCGCGCTCGGTCGGTCGAGCACGAGGTCAGCTGGCGCTGGCCAAGAAGTTGGCTAAGAGAGACGGCCCTTCGATGGTGAGCAGCGATTCGGGGTGGAACTGGACCCCCTCGACGGCGAGCGTCCGGTGCCGCAGCCCCATGATCACGCCGTCGGCGGTGCGGGCCGTGACCTCGAGCACGTCAGGCAGCGTGGACGGCTCCACGACCAGCGAGTGGTAGCGGGTGGCGGTAAAGGGATCCGGAAGCCCGGCGAAGACCCCCTGCCCTGCGTGATGGATGGCCGAGGTCTTGCCGTGCATCAGCGTGGGGGCAGGCACCACGTCGCCCCCGTAGGCCTGCCCGATGGCCTGGTGACCGAGGCAGACGCCGAGGATGGGGACGGTGCCGGCCAGTTCTTCGATGATGGACAGAGAGATCCCGGCGGACTCGGGCCGTCCCGGCCCTGGGGAGATGAGGATGGCATCGGGCGCTTCGGCCCGGATCCCGGCGATATCGATGGCGTCGTTGCGGAAGACGACGGGATCGGCGCCCAGCTCACCCAGCTCCTGGACGAGGTTGTAGACGAACGAGTCGTAGTTGTCGATGACCAGCACACGCGTCGCCATGGGAGCCCGATCGTACCGGGCGTGCGGGGCCGCACCTTCCGGTATCGCTTCTGCCACCGCACTGGCTAATGTTCACTGCATGGCAACCACCGCCGAGAAGGGTCCTGGCCGGGCCAAAAAGAAGAGCAGCGCGTCGGGCGGCCGCGTGACGCCATCGGGCAAAGGGGCGGGCACCGCAGCGGGTTCTGTGCAGAGCAACCGCTACACCCCTCCGATCAACCGGAGTCAGAAGGTCAGCCCCAAGTGGTTCGGTGTGCTCATCATCGGCTTGTTTCTCGTGGGCGTCCTGATCGTGATCCTCAACTACGCCGGCCTGCTGCCTGGCGGGGTGAACAATGCCTGGCTGATTGCGGCCATCGGAGCCATCTTCGCCGGCCTTCTTCTCGCCACCCGATACCACTAGCTGAGCGAACTCCGCGCTGGTGGCGCGTCGCCGAACCGCCCAGAACGCCAACGACCGGCCCCGAAGGGCCGGTCGTTGCCATCACTGCGGTGTAGCAGGTGCTCGTGTGCCCGCCGGCCCCGGACCGGAGCCGGCGGACAGCCAAGTCAGCCGAGCCGCTCGATGATGGTGGCGTTCGCCATGCCGCCGCCTTCGCACATGGTGAGCAAGCCGTAGCGGCCGTTGGTGCGCTCGAGCTCGTTGAGCAGCGTCGCCATGAGCTTGGCTCCCGAGGCTCCGAGCGGATGGCCGAGGGCGATCGCCCCACCGTTCACGTTCACCCGGGCGATGTCGACGTCGAGCTCCTTGGCCCAGGCCAGGGGCACCGAGGCGAACGCCTCGTTGATCTCGATGACGTCGATGTCGTCCATGGTCAGTCCGCCCCGCTCGAGCACCATCTTGGTGGCCGGGATCGGGCCGGTGAGCATGGTGATCGGGTCGCTTCCAGCCACGGCGAACGCGTGGAACCGGGCCCGAGGGGTGAGTCCGAGCGAGGCCGCCTTGGTGTCACTCATGATGAGGACACCGGACGAGCCGTCGGTGATCTGGGACGAGTTGGCCGCCGTGACCAGGCCGTTCTCGGGCCGGAATGCCGGCTTGAGGTTGGCCAGGGTCTCGACCGAGGAGTCGGGGCGGATGCCCTCGTCGGTGGTCATCATCTCGTCGGTGTCGTTACGCTCGTCGTCCTTGATGGCGACGGCGATGATCTCCCGCTCGAAGCGACCCTCGGCCGTGGCCTGGGCGG
The DNA here is from genome assembly GCA_903849265.1 of uncultured Acidimicrobiaceae bacterium. Lineage (GTDB taxonomy): Bacteria > Actinomycetota > Acidimicrobiia > Acidimicrobiales > RAAP-2 > Bog-756. Next base: position 4,433 of record CAININ010000176.1, on the reverse strand, counting down.
CACGCTGGTGCGAGCGCACCGCGAACTCGTCCATGTCCTGGCGGGTGATGCCCCACTGCTCGGCGATGAGCTCCGCGCCCTCGCCCTGGCTGACCAGACCGCCGCGCTCGGCGTAGCGGGCCATCATGCGGGGACCGAAGGGGTAGCCGAGGTCGCGTACGACCGAGGCGCCCATCGGGGTGCGGCTCATGACTTCGACACCGCCGGCGATCACGACGTCGTAGGCGCCGGCGATGACGCCCTGTGCGCCGAAGTGCTGGGCCTGCTGGCTCGAGCCGCACTGGCGGTCGAGCGTCGTGGCGGGCACGGACTCGGGGAACCCGGCGGCCAGGACGGCGTTGCGTCCGACGTTGAGCGACTGTTCGCCGACCTGCATGACGCATCCCATGATCACGTCGTCAACCAGAGCGGAGTCGAGGTCGTTGCGCTCGACGAGCGCCTTGAGCGTCTCCGAGGCCAGGTCCGCGGCGTGCCAGTTGCGGAGCTTGCCGTTGCGCTTGCCCCCGGGGGTGCGTACGGCATCGATGATGACGGCGTCAGTCATGGTGCGTCTCCTTCCGAGGTCCGGCGGAACGAAACCTGCCGGCCTTTTTCGGTTCGTTGGATGCTCGAGGAGCGAATGCCCCCGTCGGGTCTCCCTGCGGGACACCCGGCCAAAGCCTACCGGGATGGCCTCTTACGGGCCACCGGGCGGCCCCGTCTCCTCGTGCCTGTACCAACCCGGGGCTACGGTCGGGGCCATGACAGGTCGGATCAAGGACATGGACCGGTGGTTGGGCGATGGCGGGATGGTGCTCATCGGCACCGTCGGCGGGTCGTTCGACGACTACGGAGTCGACGGCGAGGATCTCGGCTGGGTGGGGGGCACCTTCGCTCCTACCGCACCGGCCTGCAATCCGCACGGCATCGTCCAGGCCGGCGTCCATGGACTCCTTCTCGATGCCGCCATGAACTTCGCCATCAACGCGGCCCTGCCCGGAAAGGCCCGGACCCGTGCCACGCTCGAAATGAAGATCGAGACGATGCGGCCTGCAGTGCTCGGGGAGTCCTACGGGCTGCGGGGGGAAGTGGTCCGGCTCGCCCGACAGGTGGCCTACGCCGAAGGATCTGTGACTGATGCTGACGGTCGTCTGGTGAGCCGGTCGACGGCCACGTTCCTCCTGCATCGACCCGACGAGGGCGCGCTGACCGCTCCGGCCTGACCGACGTCGGGGGCCGGGCGCCGACCGACCCGTGTTGCGGCCATACGAACGAGCCGCCCCCAGACCGACCCGGCCGAGCGCCGGCCCGCCGAGGAGCGCGATGGACGCCGACCCGGGAACCCTCACCACCAGCAATCCCACAAGGACTCGGGACGCCAGCGGTACCTGTCAGGTGTGCGGCCGTCACATCGGCATTCCGATCCCGGTGTGCTTCTGCTGTCGGACGGTCGCCAGCCAGCTCGGCCTGCCGCTCGTGCCGCTCTTCGCATTGTCGGAGTACCGGGTGGGGGACCAGGGTCATCACCGGCTGCGCGCCTACAAGGACGCGCCGGTCGCCGAGGTCCGGGCGTGGTGCCGAGGCGAACTGGTGGCTGTGCTCGCCCGCTGGTTTGCCCGTCCCGAATCGGGTTGGCCGACCATCGACGGTGCCACCGCGGTCGTGACCGCCGTGCCATCGTCGCGCCGACCGGGCCCACCTCCGGCGGAGCGCCTGATCGAGGGAGTTCCGATGCTGGCCGCCCACTACCTCCGGCTCCTGGCTCGAGGTCCGGGTGACGGCGGGCACCTGCAAGCCGGCCGGGATGCCTTCACGTTGGCCCCCGGGGTGGATCGCGCCGGACTGGCTGGACTCTCGGTGCTGGTCTTCGACGACACCACCACCACCGGGGCCGCGGCACAGAGCGCGGCGGCCACGCTCCGCCTGGCTGGTGCACGCGTCTCCGGGGTGCTGGTGATGGGACGTGCTCTGGCCCCATCGAACGGGCTCGGATCCCGTCGATGATCCCCGAACGGGACGAGTGTCCGGCCTGGTATAGTTGCTTGCTGCAAGCACCTAGATGACAGCGAGCCGGATCGTTCTCCTCCGCGCCGATGTCTCTCGACCGCACCGACCCCGCCAGGACCGAACCGTGACCTCGCCGCCCTCCGACACGATGACCCGCTCGACCAAGGCTCCCGTGGCACGGGTGTCGGCTGGTCTCGAACGATCGCTCACCCAGGTGGCACGGGCCATCCTCCGACTTGAGGTGCCGACGAGCGCACTGCCCGAGGGCGTGTCGATCAACCGGACGGGGCACTGGCTCCTCGTCCGGGTATCCGAGCAGGCGCCGGTCCGCCTGTCGGACATCGCTGAGTCGGTGGAGCTCGATCTCTCGACGATCAGCCGCCAGGTACGGGACCTGGTGGCCGCCGGCCTTCTTTTGAAGGAGCCTGATCCGGCCGACGGCCGTGCGTCGTTGCTCAGCTTGACGGTCCAAGGAGCGGCAGTGCTCGAGGCGGTGTCGGAGTCCCGGCGCCAGGTCCTGGACGCGGCGATCTCCGGCTGGACCGACGAAGAACGAACCGCGCTGGCCAACGGGATGCTGCGTCTGGACGCCGGCCTGCACCACCAGCGCGACGCAGACGGGGGGACCCGATGAGCATCGATGCATCACAGAAGGGGGGCGTGGGAGAGCACCAGCAGTCCGCATCGCCCGCCGAGTCGCCGTCCGACGATGTCGCGCCCGGTGCCGCGTTGGATGCTGGCGGCGCACCCGAGGGTCCGGCCGTCGACCTGACTCATCGCCAGATCCTGCTGATCTTCAGCGGCCTGATGCTGGGGATGTTCCTGGCCGCTCTCGACCAGACCATCGTCGGCACCGCACTCCCGACCATCGTCAACAGCCTGCACGGGCTCAACCACATGAGCTGGGTGGTGACGGCCTACCTGCTGACCTCGACGATCTCCACCCCGCTGTACGGAAAGCTGTCGGACCAGTTCGGCCGCAAGGGGATCTTCCAGTTCGCCATCGTCGTGTTCCTGATCGGCTCGGTCCTGGCCGGGCTCAGTCAGAACATGCTGCAGCTCGTGGCGTTCCGGGGTGTCCAAGGGCTCGGTGCCGGCGGACTCATGGCCATGGCGATGACGATCATCGCCGACGTGGTCTCGCCTCGCGAACGAGGTCGCTATCAGGGCTACTTCGGTGCCACGTTCGCACTCTCTTCGATCGCCGGCCCGCTGCTCGGGGGGTTGTTCACGAGCTATCTGTCGTGGCGGTGGATCTTCTACATCAACATCCCCATCGGCATTGTCGCCCTGGTCGTCACCTCCGCCGTGCTCAAGCTGCCCTTCCGCCGTCAGTCGCATCGGATCGACTTCCTCGGGGCGGGGCTGATGATGGTGGGGGTCACCTCGGCGCTGCTGGTCACCGTGTGGGGGGGTACGCAGTACGCATGGGGATCACCGGTGATCATCGGGATGGGGCTGCTCTCGGCCACCTTCATCGGGGCGTTCATCGTCTGGGAGCACTACGCATCCGAGCCGATCCTCCCCCCATCGCTCTTCCACATCGGGGTGTTCCGGACCGCGTCGACAGTCAGCTTCCTGCTGTCGATGGTCATGTTCGGCGCCATCATCTACCTGCCGCTTTATCTGCAGCTGGTGGACGGGGTGTCGATCATGGTGTCGGGGCTCCTGATGATCCCGCTGATGCTCGGCCTCCTGGCCTCGTCGATCGCCTCGGGCCAGATCGTCAGCCGCACCGGAAAGTACAAGGCCATGCCTATCGTGGGCTCGATCCTGGTCATCATCGGCATGTGGCTGCTCTCCAACCTCGGGCTGCACACCCCGCACCTGACCATGAGCCTCTACGTCATCATCCTCGGGGCCGGCATGGGCATGACCATGCAGATCATGATCCTGGCCACCCAGAACGCCGTCCCGCCGGACGCCATCGGCACGGGCACGGCCGCTGTCACGTTCTTCCGATCGCTGGGGGGTGCCTTCGGGACGTCGCTCTTCGGCGCAGTGTTCATCGCCGGGCTCAGCCATTGGATCCCGATCCTGGTGCCGGGCTCAGCCGGGGCCAACATCCACGTGAACGGCAACTTCTCCATGAGTCCGCACGATCTGCACCTGATGCCGCCGAACGTCCAGCACGGCATCCTCGATTCGTTCGTGCGGTCCTTGCACACGGTCTTCCTCATCGGTGTCCCGATCGCAGTGGCCATGCTGGTGGCGGCGCTGTTCTTGAAGCAGCTGACCCTCCGGTCCAAGTCCGGCCTGCAGCGTCCGACCGAAGACCTGGCCATGTCGATGGGGGAGGTCGGCTCGGCCGACGCCGAGATCGACGAGGGCTTCCTCGACCAGGGGCTCTCGATCGGCTGACGATCTGACCCGTCGGCTGCGGCCCGCCCGCGGACGGAGTAGACCGTGGGCATGGACCTCCGGATCTTCACCGAACCCCAGCAGGG
>CAININ010000175.1 GCA_903849265.1 uncultured Acidimicrobiaceae bacterium | reverse complement strand
CCCCCGTGTGTCTCGATCGTCCGCACTGGCCTCCAAGGCCACCGGGTTCCCGATCGCCAAGATCGCCGCCCGCCTTGCCGTGGGCTACCGGCTCGACGAGATCTCCAACGACATCACCGGGGCCACCCCTGCATCGTTCGAGCCGGTCATCGACTACGTGGTCACCAAGATCCCACGTTGGGCCTTCGAGAAGCTTCCGGGAGCCACCGACGAGCTCGGCACCCGCATGCAGTCCGTCGGCGAGGTCATGGGCATCGGACGGACGTTCCCCGAGTCCTTGCAGAAGGCGGTCCGCTCGCTCGAACAGGGCCGCAGCGGACTGAACGGCGACCCGGCCGAGACTGCAGTCGACGCCATAGCGGTCCCCAAGCTGCTCGAGGACGTGGTCACGGCCACCCCCGAACGGATCTACCAGGTCGAGTCGCTGCTGCGCCGGGGGGTGTCGGTCGAGGAGCTCAACGATGCGACCGGGATCGACCCGTGGTTCCTGACCGAGATGGCCAAGATCACCGACGCCCGGATGGCCCTCGACCTCCAGGTCACGCTCGGGGTCACCGTCGACGACCTCGACCGCCGCGAGTGGCGCCGCATGAAGCGTCTCGGATTCTCTGACACGCAGTTGGCCCATCTCTTCGGTGGTGACGTGACGGCACAGCAGGTTCGCTCGGCCCGGGTGGCCGCCGGAGCGCCGGTGACGTTCAAGACGGTCGACACCTGTGCTGCCGAGTTCGAGGCCCACACCCCGTACCACTACTCGACTCATGAGGACGAGGACGAGATCCGGCCGTCGGACCGGCCACGGGTGATCATCCTGGGTTCGGGCCCGAATCGGATCGGTCAGGGCATCGAGTTCGACTACTGCTGCGTGCACGCCTCGATGGCGTTGCGCAACGCCGGGTTCGAGACGATCATGCTCAACTGCAACCCGGAAACGGTCTCCACCGACTACGACACCTCGGATCGCCTCTACTTCGAGCCGCTGACCGACGAGGACCTGGCCAACGTGATCGAGGCCGAGCAGGCGGCATCCAGCGGCTCGGGACGCCTGGTCGGCGTGATCGTGAGCCTCGGCGGCCAGACACCGCTGAAGCTGGCGGCCGGCATCGACGAGGCGCTGGTGCTGGGTACCTCGCCCGCATCGATCGACTTGGCGGAAGACCGCGAGCGGTGGAACGACCTGTGCGGTCGGCTCGGGATCCCTCAACCCCCCGGAGGCACCGCCACTACGGCAGCCGAGGCCGTGGTGGTAGCCGGACAGGTGGGCTATCCGGTGCTGGTGCGACCGTCCTACGTGCTCGGCGGGCGAGCCATGGAGATCGTCTACGACGACGAGCGCCTGGTGGAGGCAGTCGAGGCCATGTCGGGTATCGATGGGTCACTCGGCCGAGAGGGTGGCGTCACCAAGGACCGCCCGGTACTAGTTGACCGGTTCCTGGAGGACGCCGTCGAAGTCGACGTGGACGCCGTGCGCGACGCCACCGGCGAGGTGGTCATCTGCGGCGTCATGGAGCACGTGGAAGAAGCGGGAGTGCACTCTGGCGACTCGGCGTGCGCCTTGCCGCCCCAGACGCTTTCCCCAGCGGTCATCGCTGAGTTGGAGCGCCATGTGCGGGTGATCTGCGAAGCGCTCGCCGTCGTCGGCCTGTGCAATGTGCAGTTCGCCGTCAAAGAAGACCAGGCCTACGTGCTCGAGGCCAACCCCCGAGCCAGCCGGACCGTCCCCTTCGTGGCCAAGGCCACCGGGGTGCCGGTGGCCATGGTGGCGGCCAGGGTCATGGTCGGGGCGACGCTGGCTGAGTTGCGGACCGAGGGTCTGCTGTCTGATCCGATCGGAGGGCACGTCTCGGTCAAGGAGGCGGTGCTGCCGTTCAATCGATTTCCTGGAGTGGACACCCTCCTCGGTCCCGAAATGCGCTCCACCGGCGAGGTGATGGGGATCGGCACCACATTCGGCCTGGCCTTCGCCAAGAGCCAGATCGCTGCCGGCAACCGGCTGCCCACTTCGGGAACCGTCTTCCTGTCGCTGGCCGACCGCGACAAGGTGGGCGGCCTAGAAGCTGCCCGTCAGTTCGCTGGCCTTGGTTTCGACATTGCCGCCACTTCGGGCACCGCCGCGCTGCTGGAGTCCGAGGGCATCGCCGTCGGCACGGTGGTGGCCAAGGTGGGCGAGGCTCATGAGGGCAAGGTGGATGCCGTCGAGCTCATCGCCAGCGGCAAGGTCCAACTGGTGATCAACACGCCGCGAGGCCGAGGCCCCCGAGCAGACGGAAACCACATCCGAGCCACGGCACTGGCCCACCTAGTGCCATGCCTGACCACGGTGGCCGCAGCCAAGGCCGCTGCCGCCGGGATCGCCGACTGGGTGAGCCACCCGTTGTCGGTGCGCTCGCTGCAGGAGTACCACGGGCGATGAATCGGTGAGCGACCCGGTCGCCGACAACGGTCGACGGAGCCGGGCGTGGCGGTCGTGCCGGTCTGGGTGGTCTGGCCGGGCTGGGCGGTCTGCCAACCGAGACGATGTCGACCTGACGGTGCAGGTGGGGTCGTTGACGCTGGCCAACCCGGTCATGACTGCGTCGGGCACGGCAGGTCACGCCGACGAGCTCGAGGCCTACGGCCCGCTGGCCGCCTTGGGCGCCATGGTGGTCAAGTCGCTCTCGGTCGCCCCGTGGCCGGGCAATCCGGCCCCACGAGTGCACCAGGCCGGCGCCGGCATGCTGAACAGTGTCGGGCTACAGGGTCCGGGCATCGAGGCATGGGTGCGGGACGACCTGCCTCGACTGGCCGCGGTAGGAGCGCGGACGGTCGTCAGCATCTGGGGGCAGCGGCTCGACGACTACGCCGAGGCGGCGTCGATCTTGGCCGGTGTCGAAGGTCTGACCGCCGTCGAGGTCAACGTGAGCTGTCCCAACATCGAGGATCGTCGGCACATGTTCGCCCACTCGCCGGACTCCACGGCCGAAGTCCTCGCCACGGTGGCGGCCGGCTGTCCGAGCATCCCCTTGTGGGCCAAGCTCAGCCCGACCGTGTCCGACATCGCCGACATCGCCGGAGCCGCCCTGGAGAACGGGGCGGAGGCGGTGACCCTGATCAACACGGCCCTCGGCATGGCCATCGACGTGGAGCGGCGGGCGCCGGTGCTGGGGTCGGGACCATCGGGCGGTGGACTGTCGGGTCCGTCCATCCACCCTATCGCCGTCCGGGCGGTATTCGACGTGCGGGCCGCCCACCCTGATGCCGTAATCATCGGAGTCGGCGGGATCATGGTCGGCCGTGACGCCATCGAGCTGCTGATGGCCGGGGCCGACGCCGTGCAGGTCGGTACGGCCACCTTCCGGGATCCGAGGGCACCATGGCGGGTGCTCGACGAGATCGGAGCCTGGTGCGCTTCCCACGGAGTCAGCTCAGTGCGGACGCTCACCGGTGCGGCGCATGTTTGAGAAGCCCGACAGCGGGTGCCAAGTCGTAGCGATCAGACCATGACCGCCGCCGAAGACATGACCAGGAGAACCAGATGACGCAGGGATTTGCCGGACGGATGGCCGAGGCGGTGGCCGCCACGGGGCCGCTGTGCGCCGGGATCGACCCTTCTCCGGATCTCTTGGCCCGATGGGGGCTCGAGGACTCGGCCGACGGTCTGCGGACGTTCGGACTGCGTTGCATTGAGGCGTTCGCCGGGGTGGTGCCGGTGGTCAAGCCGCAGGTGGCGTTTTTCGAGCGGAAGGGGTCGGCCGGGCTGGCGGCGCTGGAAGCGGTCCTGGCGGCAGCGCGCGACGCCGGACTCTTGACCATCGCCGATGCCAAGCGAGGGGACATCGGTTCGACCATGCAGGCCTATGCCGAGGCTTGGCTCGACCCGGCTAGCCCGCTGGTGGCCGATGCCATGACGGTCGTCCCCTACATGGGTCTGGGGGCACTGCAACCGGCATTGGATCTGGCGGTCGCCGGTGGCAAGGGGGTCATCGTGGTGGTTCGGAGCTCGAACCCCGAAGGCCGGTCCCTCCAAGAGGCCCGCACTGGCTCCCCTGATGACTCGGGCCTCGGACCTTCGGTCGAGGACATGCTGCTCGAGGAGATCGCCGGGCTCAACCGTGGCGGCCTCGAGGTGCCCGGGACGGTCGGCGTCGTGGTCGGGGCCACGTTGGCCCCTTCGGCCTTCGACCTGTCCCGCTTGGGTGGGGTCATCCTGGCGCCAGGAGTCGGGGCCCAGGGCGGGACGGCCGAAGGGGCGGGCAAGCTGTTCGCCGGATGTGCACCGGGCACCGTGCTGCCCAACGTGTCCCGCTCGCTGCTCAGTGCCGGCCCGGACGCCGGCGCGCTGCGGGCCGCTGCCGTCGAGGAGTGCTCGGTATTGCGGGCGGCACTCGGCTGATCCGCTCGGCTACTGCTCGGCTACTGCTCGGCTGACGCTTGCCCGACCTGCTCGCCCGACCTGCTCGGCTACCGGTCGGCGGTGGGCAGATCCGCGGCGAAGGTGACGAACGGCGCCGGGGGCAGGTACGCCTCCGGGATGTCCTCGGGACGCTCGAACCAGTCGACATCGAACACGTTGGACACGCCGTTCGTCTCGACCGTTCCGCTCAACCCGGCCTCGTGGGAGGCCAAGAATGTCTGGCGTCCATCGATGGCACCGCTCTGCAGCGCCTGCCATGTCGGCAGGTCGACCCGGGCGACGAGGCTGTAGACGCAGCCGTCCGTGGTGGCGCCCACCCGCCGGCCGATCATGCAGTGGTGTGGCCCGTCGTCGATGGCGTAGACGGCGTCGTCGCCGTGGCCGGCGTGGGCCCGGATGCGCGCCGGGTGGCCGAAGATGTGGATGCCGCCGTGGGCTCGGTCCTTCATGGCCCACAACGGGCTGTGGGGGATGGTGCCCTCGGGCTCGTCCTCCATCAGTGGCGTGGCGTCCTCGGGTGCCATGACCGGAAAGGTGTTGGCCGCGGTCCCGGGCTCGAAGTGCAGCTGGCCGTCGGCTCGCGACTGGAAGGGGCTGTCCCCGTTGTCCTGTCCGTTGTCGCTCACTGACTGCTCCTCTCGTCCGGGGGCGTGGTGCACCCCGAGGTTCCGCTCCCCATCGTGCCACGCCGGTCCGGTGGTGGCGGCGAGCACCCGCCCCCACGAGATTGAGGGGAGGTAAACCGGTGTCGGAATCGCTCATCCGGGTGCCCCCGACCGGCACTTACACGGGTGATCCGCCCCCCGGACTGACCACACGAGGAACCTTTCTCGTAGTGGAAGTCCAACCAGGAGGTGCGGTGTGCAGTGGAGTCCGGGAATCGAACCCGGTGCATCCGTGTAGTCAGTGCAGAGCAGTCGTCCAGACCCGGGGCGCTGGAGAGAACGTACGGCCCGGGTGTGACAACGGCAGGTAGTCTGGGGTCAGTCAGTACGGAGCAGTCGAGCGGAGGGGCCTTCGGGCCCCTCCTGCGCGTCCACGTCGAGGATTCAGGTTGATCACTGCCCCCGATCGCTGGCTGTGAGAACAACCACCAAAGTGT
>CAININ010000174.1 GCA_903849265.1 uncultured Acidimicrobiaceae bacterium | reverse complement strand
TCGGGGCGGCGAGCGGCCAGGCGGAACACCGATCGCACCACCGCTTCCACCCGGGCCCATCCGGTGCCGGCCGTGGTCAGCGATGCCTCGAGGGCCGCAGACAGCTCGATGGCGCTCCGATCGACGACCGCTTCGAGCAGTACTTCCTTGCTCGGAAACCAGTAGAGGATCGTCTGCTTGCGAATGTCGAGACCAAGGGCGAGGGCATCGAGCGATGATGCCTCGTAGCCACGAGTAGCGAACGACACCAGTGCCGCATCCAAGATCCGCTCTGACGTGGACGCCCCGTCGGCGTCGGTTCGGGCACCCTCGGGCACGGGCCGCGGCCGGCTCCGATCCCGGGGCTTCGCTGGTCCGGCTGGCGGCACTGCTGGATTGGTCGACCCGGTCACTTACCATATGGTAGACAGATCGGGTGACCCGCGTGCGCGACGCCCTGGCCGGCCGGCGATTCTTCATCACCGGCTCCACCGGATTCCTCGGTACCGCCCTGGTGGAGCGCATCCTGCGCAGCGTCCCCGACAGTCAGGTCGTCCTCCTGATCCGCCCGGGTCGCCGTGCCACGCCCCTGCAGCGGGCGTCCAAGGAGATCATCAAGAACGACTGCTTCGACCGTCTGCGCGAAGAGTTGGGCGACCGGTTCGACGAAGAGATGGCCGCCCGGGTCTCCGCCGTCGCCGGTGACGTCGCCACCGACGGCCTCGGTCTCGACGCCGCCGGCCTCGAGGCCATGTCGCACTGCGACATCGTGATCCACTCGGCCGCCTCGGTCAGCTTCGACTCCCCCCTTGACGCCGCCGTCGAGGTCAACCTGCTCGGACCCTCACGGGTGGCCGCGGCGTTCGTGGCGGCGCGGGACATCGCCGAGGCCGATGGCCGCACCGGCCCGATCCACTTCGTCCCGGTATCGACCGCGTACGTGGCCAGCACCCATCAGGGCGAAGCCAAAGAAGAGCTGCTCGAATCCAACCCGTTCACCGTCGATGTCGACTGGCGTCAAGAGGTGACCGCAGCGCGGCGCCAGCGGGGCGACAGCGAAGCCGAATCTCGCGGACCGGCTCGCCTCGAAGAGTTCCACAAGGCGGCTCGTGAAGAGCTCGGCGGCGCCGGGCTCCACCTTCTGGCCGAACGGGCCGAGCGCTTGCGCGAGGACTGGGTCAAGAAGCAGATGGTCTCCATCGGCCAAGCCCGAGCGCAATCGCTGGGCTGGCCCGACGCCTACCCCTATACGAAGGCCCTGGGAGAGAAGGCCCTCATCTCTCAGTTCGGCGACACCGTCCCGATCACCATCGTCCGGCCCTCCATCATCGAGTCCGCACTGGCCGAGCCTCGACCGGGCTGGATCCGCGGGTTCCGGATGGCCGAGCCCATCATCATCTCCTATGCCCGTGGACTGCTAAAGGAGTTTCCGGGGGTGCCCGAGGGCGTCACCGACGTCATCCCGGTCGACCTCGTGGTGGCCACCATCATCGCCGTGTCCGGCGAGGCACTGCTGTACGCCGGATCCGATGACCCGGCGGATGCCTATGCCGGGCCGTCGGTGTACCACGTGGCTTCTGGAGTGCGGAACCCGTTCCGCTACGGCAAGCTCGTCGAACTGGTGACGGCGTGGTTCACCGAACACCCCGTCTACGACCAGGACGGCCAGCCCATCGTGGTGCCCGAGTGGTCCTTCCCCGGTCGCGGCCGGGTCCAGCGCCAGCTGTCCCGTGCGTCCAAGGCCATGTCGCTCGCCGAGCGGGTGGTGGGCTCCCTGCCGATCCGCGGCAAGCAGGCCGAGTGGATGGCCGCCCTCGAGGAGCAGCACCTCCTGGCCGACCGGGCGCTGGGCTACGTCGAGCTCTACGGCGCCTACACCGAGACCGACGCCCTCTACCGGGTCGACCGGTTGATCGCCCTGTGGGACCGGATGGACGAAGACGACAAGGCCACGTTCTGCATCGACCCCGCCGCCGTCGACTGGACCACCTACGTCAACGAGATCCACCTGCCCTCGATCATCGAGCACGCCAGAGTCAGGACCTCGCCAGGCAAGTCGATCAAGACCAACCGGGCCGACCGGGCACGCAAGAACATCCTGTCGCCGGACCGCCACATCGCCGCGTTCGACTTGGAGAACACGCTGATCGCGTCCAACGTGGTCGACTCCTACGCCTGGCTGGCCTCGCGCCACCTGCCGCCCGGCGAGCGGGCCGCCTTCGTCGCCGACCTGTTAGCCGAAGCACCCCAGCTGCTGGCGCTCGACCGCCGCGACCGGGGGGACTTCCTCCGCTCCTTCTACCGTCGCTACGACGGTGCCCCGGCAGCCCGCCTCCGCGACGACGGCTGGGACCTCTTCCATCACCAGCTGCTAGCCAAGTCGTTCCCGGCCGGCATCGCCCGGGTTCGGGCCCACCAGGCGCTCGGCCACCGCACCATTCTCATCACCGGAGCCCTCGACTTCGTGGTCGAGCCGTTCCGCCCCCTGTTCGACGAGATCGTCTGTGCTCGTCTGGGTGAAGAGGACGGCTGCTTCACCGGACGCCTCGAGCTCCTTCCGCCCATCGGCGAGGCCCGGGCCCTGGTGCTCGCCGACTACGCCGAATCGGAAGGACGCAAACTCGAGGAGTCGATGGCCTACGCCGACTCGGCCAGCGACCTGCCCATGTTGGAGGCCGTCGGATTCCCGGTGGCCGTCAACCCCGAGGCCAAGTTGGCCGCCATCGCCCGCCGCCGCGGCTGGCACGTCGAGACCTGGCACAAGGCAGACGGCGGGAGCCAACCATTGCTGCCGCTCGGGCCGTTCGACCACCGAGGCTCGGCACGACGTGGACGCTCCACGCCCGCCGCCCGGGCCGGCCAGGCCCGCCGTCTTTCGACCGGAGGAGAACGATGAAGGCCCTCGTCCTAGAGCGAAACCTGCCCCGGTTTGCCGCCTCACGGGTGGCCTCCATCCTCGGCTCGGGCCGTGGGGCGGGCATCGGACCCCTGCAGCTGCTCGACGCGGACGCACCAGACCGCCCGAGCGACGACTGGTATCCGCTGCGCCCCCTCCTTTCTGGCATCTGCGGTTCCGACCTGGCCACCTTGGACGGGCGCACTTCGCGGTACTTCGAGGACATGGTGTCGTTTCCATTCGTGCCCGGCCATGAAGTGGTCGGCATCCTCGACGATGGCGGCGTGGACCACGCGGGGCGGCCCTTGGAGCCTGGCACCCGAGCGGTGATCGAGCCGGTGCTCGGATGCGCGCCGCGACACATCCACCCGCTTTGCGCCCAGTGCGGTGCCGGCCACACCGGCCGCTGCGGCAATCTGGCTTCGGGCGCGCTCAGCCCTGGACTCCAGACCGGGTTCTGCACCGATACCGGCGGCGGCTGGTCGACTGCTCCCCTCATCGCCCATGCCAGCCAGCTCCACGCCGTGCCTGACGCGCTCAGCGACCAGGACGCCGTAATGATTGAGCCGACCGCGTGTGCCGTGCACGCTGTCCTGTCCGCCGGTGTCACCAGCGGCGACGTGGTGGCCGTGATCGGCGCCGGAACCCTCGGTCTGACCACGATCGCCGCCCTCCACTCCGTCATCCGGCCGACTGCGCCGTGCACGGTCATCGTCGGCGCCAAGCACGCCCGCCAGCGCGAACTCGCCACCACGCTCGGTGCCGACCACGTCGTCCCGCCCGATCAGCTGTCGCGCACCGTGCGCCGCCAGGCCGGCTCCCTCGTACTCGGGGGCCGCCTGACCGAAGGTGCCGACGTCGTGTTCGACTGTGTGGGCAGTGCCGCCTCGCTCACCGAAGCGTTGTCACTGTTGCGGCCACGTGGCCGGGTGGTCCTGGTCGGCATGCCGGGCAAGGTCACCGTCGACCTCGCTCCCCTGTGGCACCGCGAGCTGACCCTGGTGGGCGCCTACGCCTATGGCTCTGAAGCCTCCCCTGCTCCGGATTCCCCCGACCGGCGCAGTTTCGAACTGGCCATCGACCTGGTCGGCACCGCCGGCCTCGGCCGCCTGGTCTCCGCCCTCTACCCGCTCGAACGCTACGAAGAGGCCCTGGCGCACGCCGGGGCCGCTGGCCGCCGGGGTGCGGTCAAGGTGGCATTCGACCTCCGCAACCCGAAAGGACGCACCCGATGAGCCCCAGGCCCGGATTCGTGCTCGATGTCGACCAGTCGACGCCCCCCACCCTCTTCTGGCACGGCGAGCGCTTCACCTTGGAGAAGCTGCCGGAGGGAAGCCGGGTGATCTATGCGCCTGAGCCCATGGAGGCCCTGTCCGACCCCCAGGCCGCCATCCGCCACGCCCTCACCCACCCCGAAGGTGACCAGGAGCCACTCCCGTCGTTGCTGTTCGCCGGGATGCGCCTCACCATCGCCTTCGACGACATCTCCTTGCCGCTGCCCCCCATGGAGCGTCCCGATATTCGCCAGATGGTCATCGAGCAGGTCCTTGACATGGCCGCGGAAGCCGGCGTCGATGACGTAGAGCTGATCGTGGCCCTCGCCCTGCACCGGCGTATGACCGAGCCCGAGCTCCGCCATGCCGTGGGCGACCGGGTCTACGACGCCTTCGCTCCGAACGGCCTGCTCACTCAGCACGACGCCGAAGACCCGGACAACCTGATCTACCTAGGCCAGACCGACCACGGCGAGGACGTGGAGATCAACAAGCGCGCCGCCGAAAGTGACCTGCTGATCTACGTCAACATCAACCTCGTCGCCATGGACGGCGGCCACAAGTCGGTGGCGACAGGGCTGGCGAGCTACAAGAGCCTGCGCCACCACCACAACCCGGCCACCATGCGGAAGTCCAAGTCGTTCATGGACCAGCACAAGTCGGAGCTGCACACGGCCAACTGGCGCATGGGCCGCCTCATACGCGACTCCGGGGTCAAGGTCTTCCAGATCGAGACCACCCTCAACACCGACACCTTCCCGGACGGGTTCAAGTTCCTGCAGAAGCGCGAGTGGGAGTGGAAGGCCAAGGACCGTCTGGCCTATCTGGGCGCATCCAAGGCTCTCGACCGGGTGCCGGCTCGCTATGCCCGCCAGATCTTCCACTCGGTCAAGGCACCGCACCGGATGACGTCGGTACAGGCCGGCGAGGTCGAGGCTGTGCACGCCATCACCACCGCCAACGTCTGGGAACAGCAGGGCGTGATCGTGGAGGGGCAGACCGACATCTTGACCATGGGGCTCCCGTACATCAGCCCCTACAACGTGAACTCGATCCTCAACCCGATCCTGGTGGCCTGCCTCGGCCTGGGCTACTTCTTCAACCTCTATCGGAACAAGCCGCTGGTGCGCGAGGGCGGGGTCTTGATCATGACCCACCCGACCCCCTGGGAGTTCAACCCGGTGCACCACCCGAGCTACATCGACTTCTTCGAGCAGGTCTTAGGCGAAACTACCGACGCCAACGTCATGTCCGAGCAGTACGAAGAGGGCTTCGCCACAGACCCGTGGTACATCCACCTCTACCGGACCGGGCACGCCTACCACGGGGTCCATCCGTTCTACATGTGGTACTGGTGTGCGCACGCCCTCGAGCACCTCGGTGCCGTCATCATCGTGGGTGGTGATCCGAAGGCCGTCCACCGTCTCGGGTTCCGGGCGGCATCGACCCTGGCTGATGCGTTGGAGATGGCCAGCGACGTGGTCGGGCCCTCCCCGACCCTCACGCATCTCCACACCCCGCCGATCCTTATGGCCGACGTGCAGTGAGCCGCAACCGCGACTCCTCGCGCACGCTGCGCTCGCGTCGGGCCGTGCGGACCGATGCCGCCCTGGGCGACGACAGCGCTGCCGCACCGAGCCGGCTCCGGGCGTCAGCACTCCTCGCCAAGGCCGGGCGCAACACGTTTCCGCTGGCTGCTCCCACCTGGCCGGGGTCCGTACCGCGCCCGGCACCTGATCCCGAACTCGGCGTCCACTACGACACCTCGTGGTCGAGGCGCTACCCGGTGCGTCTGGCCCGGGCCGTGGTGCTCGACAACATCACCCGCCCGATGACCCACGCCCTGGCCGCCCCGCAGCTCCGTGGCCAGGAAGGTCTGGTCGGCCTGGACGCGCCGGTGATCTTCGCCGCCAACCACACCAGCCACATCGACACCCCGCTGCTGCTCGCCTGCCTGCCATTGCGCTTCCGCCACCGCACCGTGGTGGCAGCCGCCGCCGACTACTTCTTCGACCGGCGTTGGAAGGCCGATGCGTTCTCGTTTCTGTTGGGGGCCATCCCCATCGAGCGCACCAAGGTCAACCGACGCTCGGCCGACCTGGCCGCGGAGCTGCTGGCCGACGACTGGAACCTGGTGATCTTTCCGGAAGGCGGGCGCTCACCGGACGGATGGGCCCAGGAGTTCCGGGGCGGTGCTGCCTATTTGGCGTCACGTACGGGCCGACCGGTCGTGCCGGTCCACCTCCACGGCACCCGCCACATCCTGCCCAAGGGCGGAGGACGGATCTCCCGCACCCGCACCACGGTCACCTTCGGGACGCCGCTGTGGCCCGCCGAGGGCGAAGACGCCCGTCAGTTCGCGGTGCGGATCGAGTCGGCCGTAG
>CAININ010000173.1 GCA_903849265.1 uncultured Acidimicrobiaceae bacterium | reverse complement strand
GAACGCGTATGGGCAGACGTCCGGATACCAGAGGGGCACACATGGGATCGCTGAAGCGCTGGCTGGCACTGGGCATAACGACTCTGATGGCCGGGACCGTAATGGTGGCCGTCCCGCCGACCACGGCAGGAGCCACAGCCACGGGTCCGACGGTCTCGGTCGGCACCATCGTCAACCTGAGCCAGGAGACGGGCAACCAGTTCGAAGGATCGGTCGCGATCGACCCGTCGAACCCCAGCCGGATGTTCGTCCTGGCCAGGGATGAGACAGGGAACCTGATCGGGGCCAGGTCGAGCGATGGCGGATCGACATGGACCCACTCGAGGATGGGGACATGCGTCTGCTCCGCAGACAAGCTGCCCCCGGCCTGGGGCAACACTTCGGTCACCTTCGATCAGTACGGGAACCTCTTCGTCGCCTATCTCAGCACTACGGCCTACACGTACACCGACTTCGCCTTGTCGACCGACGGGGGTGCCACGTTCTCCCATCAGCTGGCACTCGCAAGCCTGACGGACCAGCCGGTGGTGGCGGCCGGCCACGGGAGCGTGTGGGTCACCTACAACCGAGGCGGCGTCAACACAGCGGTCGGAGCCTCGGTCACCGGACTCGGTGCCGTCGGCACGTTCGGCACTCCCGAAGCGGTCCCCGGGGCCAACGCCAGCTCGTTCGGAGACATGTCCATCGGGCCACAGGGCCAGGTGATGGTCGCCTTCGGTCCCAACGGTTCGACCGGTGGGGTAGTCGTCAGCGTCGACCCAGATGGGCTCGGACCCTTGGGGTTCACGACGGCCACAGAAGTGGCGCCGACCAATGTGCCTGGTTTCGACCACATCCCAGCTGCCCCCAACTGGGGGGTCGACTCCGAAGCGCACCTGGCGTGGGATCAGAGCGGCGGTCCGCACAGCGGGCGTGTGTATCTGGCGTACCTGGACTGCCCGGCCGCGGATCTGAACAACACGATGCTCTACGTCATGCACTCTGACGACGGAGGAGTGACGTGGTCGTCCCCGGTTCTCGTGAATGACGACGGAACGGCCGCCTCGCACTTCATGCCCGGGTTCGCCGTGGATCAGACCACCGGGGCCGTGGGTGCCACCTGGTATGACACCCGGGGTGACTCCACACGGGTAAGCGCCGCCTACTACGGCTCGGTCAGTGTCGATGGTGGGGACACGTGGAGTGCCAACTTCCCGATTTCTGCGGGTACGTCCAACGCGACCTCTGCCACACCACCGGTGTCGATCCGAAACACCAACTACGGGGACTACACCGGCCTGGCCTTCCACGGAGGAGTCATGGTGCCGATCTGGGCCGACAACTCCAATTCGACGGGCAACAATCCGGCCGGGGCCAATAGCTCGTTCGACCTGTACACCGCATCGGTCCAGGTGACGATGCCGACGATCGCGGCAGCGGTGACGGCGCAGCCTGCGCCGACCACGGTGGCCACCGGGTCCACGTACTCATTTACCGCCGCCGGATCCGGTGCCCCGGCCCCTACCGTCCAGTGGCAGCGATCCGACGACGACGGCACGACCTTCGCCGACATCACCGGCGCCACTTCGACCACCTACTCGGCTACGGCATCGATCACCGATAGCGGCGCTCAGTTCCGAGCGGTGTTCACTAACTCGACCGGCACGGCCACCACGACCGCCGCCACCCTCACCGTGACGATCGCGGCAGCGGTGACGGCGCAGCCTGCGCCGACCACGGTGGCCACCGGGTCCACGTACTCATTTACCGCCGCCGGATCCGGTGCCCCGGCCCCTACCGTCCAGTGGCAGCGAT
>CAININ010000172.1 GCA_903849265.1 uncultured Acidimicrobiaceae bacterium | reverse complement strand
GGTCGAGATCGACGTAGCGCTTCCCCCCGAACGTGGCGGACCCGCCGGTGATGGACACCAGGCCGAGCAGCATCCGAAGGGTCGTCGTCTTGCCGGAACCGTTCGGGCCGAGGAACCCGGTCACACGTCCCTTGGCGACCTCGAACGAGAGATCGTCAACGGCCCGGATCGAGCCGAACTGCTTGCTCAGGCCCCGAATTTCGATGGCAGAGGTCATGCGAGACCTTACCCGGTGGGGGCATGGGGGTCAGTCACCACTGGCGGGCGGGTTTGCCCGCTGCGGGCAGGTCTAGACCTCGGCGTAGACGTCGATCGGCAGGAGCAGTCCGATGGCGACGACCAGCTCGTCGTGCACCCGGTTCATGTTGCTCCACCCGTTGACCCATCCGACCAGGGCGGAGTACCAGACGTGTCCGAGGATCCTCGCCCGGTCGCTGATGTCCGGAGGCTGGGGCTCTCCGATGGCTCGGGTGATGATCCCCTCCATCAGCACGGAAACCTGCTGCTGGCACTCGATGGCCGCGGGGTCGGGCGACGCCAACGCGGCGAACACCGCACCGACCAAGGTCGGCTGGCGGCCCATGGCCCGCAGGGCCCGGTCGAGGGCATCGATAACTCGGGCCGCCGGGCTGTCCCCCTGTGCTGGACTCTGCGAAAGGCGGAGGTCGAGCTGCTCGACCCAGTGCACCAATGACGCGGCCAGGAGGTGGTCCTTGCTGCTGAAGTACCGATAGACGGTCCCCATGGCCACGTCGGCCCGTGCGGCGACGTCGCGCATCTGGACGGCTTCGTAGCCCCCCTCGAGCGCCAACGTCATGGCGGCATCGATGACGCGCTGGCGTCGAGCCTGCTGGGCCCGCGTCAACGTACGGGGCACAGAACCGTTTGCCATAGCGACCCACCCTAGTCCGAGACCCTTTCCGCAGAAGGGTGGGTCGAGCCGAGACCGTCAAATAGCGTCTCCTCTGCAATAATGAGTTGCAAGTCACCCCCACGGTCGGCCGTGCCTCGGTACCATGGGCCGCCATGCTCGAAGATGTGGCGCCCGATGACGATCCGGAGCTGATCGCGACCACCGACGGCCGCGTCCCGGGTCGGCGCGGGCTCGCCACCCGCCAGCGCCTCCTCGAGTGCACCGCCGAACTCCTCGTCGCCACCCCATGGCGTTCCATCAAGGTGATCGACATCGCCCGCCAGGCGGGCACGTCCCCGGCGACCTTCTACCAGTACTTCGAGAATGTCGAAGCTGCCATCACCGTCCTTGCAGAAGAGTTGGTCGAAGGGGCGGGGATCCTGGCGGGACTCGTCGACGGTGACTGGTCCGAAGGGGCATCGTGGACCACCGCGGTCGCCGTCGTCGAGGGGTTCATGGACTACTGGGAGCGGAACCGTGCGGTGTTCCGGGTGGTCGAGCTGACCACGGTCGAGGGGGACCTGCGGTTCCAAGGGCTGCGGGTCCGGGCGCTGAACGCGGTGACGGTGACGCTGGCCCGGGTGATCGCCAACCACTCCGGGACGTCGGGTTCGCCCGCCGGTTCGGATCCGATGGCCGCTGCCGGAACGCTGATCGCCATGCTGGCTCAGGTGGCCGGGCACCGGTACGGATTCGAGTTCTGGGGCATCCGCACCGCTTCTCTGGTCGACAGCCAGGCCCGCTTGCTGCACTGGTCGGTCACCGGTCGGCCCGTGCCCGAAGGGTCCATGGTCCCCGGCTCCGAGAGTCCGCTTCCGCGCACCGGACCGGTGGTGGGCGGAGGGGCGGCCGCGGCCAGGACAGCCAATGTCGCAGACCGCCGGTAACGAAGCAACGTGGTCTGCTCACAAGCTTCAGGACCTGCAAGGACTGGCCGAGCGGAAGGGCCGAGCGGAAGGGCCTAGCGGAGGGCTACTGGGTTGACCGGCGAGCCGAGCGCCCCGGTGAAGGGCAGGGGCGTGGCGTCGAGGAGGAACGAGTAGCGCCCATCGGCGGCGCAGGCGTCGGCCAGCTCGTCGAGGAACCAGTTCTGGCCCTGGGTCATCCCCATCTCCACCAGATGGAGCACATGGACGGGTAGAAACAGGTCCGGGAGCTCGCACGGATAGACCTCGAGGATGAGGGTGTCGATGGCGACCGCGGCCACGTCATGGTCGTGGAACCAGGCCGCGGTGGCCACGGTGAGCCCCGGAGTGGGCCAGGTGTAGGCGAGGAGATTGCGCGTCGGCGGCTCCCCTCCGATCCCGGGGCGCCCGGGGAGGGCCAGGTGGGCGGCTTGGCCGGTCCGCACCAGGATGACGTCCCCAGGCAGGAGGTCGATTCCGGCGAGTGTGCAGGCGGCGTCGAGATCTTCCGGGGTGATCGGGTAGCCAGGCTCCAGGAGCTCGAGCCCCTTGGCTCGGGCGACATCGAGAAGGACTCCCCGGGTCACGAGCGTCCGGATCTGCTCGATCCCGAGCATCGATGCACCGTCCTTGGTGATCGAGTCAGCGGGGTAGCCGTTGTAGAGCCGCCCCCCGTCGGGTCCCGCCCCGTACGAGGTGTGGGCGAGCCCGTCCCAGTGTGTGGCGCACTGCATGGCGAACGTGACGACGTCCTCCGAAAAGGCGATCCACTCCGGGTCGTCGCTCTGTGGGGCGTTCACCGAGACCATGGTGTGGGTCGGGTTGACCCGGCCCTCGATGAAGCCCATCTGGATGCCCTCGGCCTGTGACATCGGGATCCCGAGCGCGAAGGCGGTCCCGTCGATCACCGAGGCGACTCCCCGCAGTCGGGCCGCCTCATCGATCAGGTTGAGGGTCCCGATCTGGTCGGCCGGCCCCCATCGGCCCCAATTGCTGACCTGCTGGGCCATTTCGACAAACGAGCGGGGGATGGAAGGGGGCACGGGTGCAGGCACCCACCTGTTGTAGCCGATCCGCGCAACAGTTTTCCCCTCGAACGGCCGATACCACTCACAGGCACGCAACCAACCTGCACTTGATGGACAGGTCCGGTTGCGTCAAGATCCTCTGGAACCCAGAGGGGCTCTGGTTCGTAAGGCAACGATCGACGTAGGACGGGTTCACGCATGGCTAATTTCATCTTCTTCTCTCGAGACGCTGGCGGCGTCCGAGCATCACGACACAGCCGTGGACGTGCCGCGTCCGCCGCGACCATCGTCATTCCGGCCCTTCTGACCCTCCTGGCCTCCGTCCTCTTGACCCCCCTCGGCATCCTGGCGGAGCCTCAGGCCGGGGCCGCATCTGCCACCCTCGATCTCGGCGGCGTGCAGGCGCTCTATGCCCAGGATCTGCTGGCTCGGGTTAATGCAGAGCGTTCCGCCCGCAACTCGCCATCCCAGCCGATCCCCCCGCTGGCCGTGGATCCGGGCCTTTCCGCCCAGGCG
>CAININ010000171.1 GCA_903849265.1 uncultured Acidimicrobiaceae bacterium | reverse complement strand
CGTCACCTTCGTGGCGTCCCGATGATGCGGGGTCCTGTTGGCCACCGCCGGACAACGTAGGGATCGTCCGATGCCGACCTGGTTGACCGAGGCCGAGTTCGAGGTGCTGACGGCGGCGTGCGACCGCACGGTGCCAGCAACCGCGCATGGGCCCGGTGCCGTGGCCGCTGGCGTGCCCGACTACATCGACGGACTGCTGGGTGCCTTTACTGTGGACCCGCCACGGATCTGGGCACGTGGGCCGACGTCGGGCCGGTTTGGTGGAGAGGCCGCATTCGCCTCGTTCCACCCGTTGTCGCCCCTCGACGAGCTGGCTTGGCGCATGCGGATCGAAGGCTCCCAGGGACGGCCCGAAGCCGAGTTCAACGGTCCGGTCATCGGACTCCAAGAGCGCTACCGATCGGCGCTCGCGGCGCTGGGTGCAGACTTCTGCGCCGCCTCCAGCGAGGTACAGGACGCCCGGCTGGCTGCCGTGGACGGATTTGGCCAGCTCCTCTTCCACCACTGCTGTGAGGGGCTGTACGGCGCCCCCGAGTATGGAGGGAACCGGGAGGCTTCGGCGTGGGCGGCCATCGACTTTGCCGGTGACGTACAGCCCCGAGGCTGGACCGACGCTGAGGTGACGGAGCCATGACACTCGACGCCATCATCATCGGTTCGGGTCCAGGTGGATCGGCGGCGGCCGACGTGTTCACGGCGGCCGGATGGACGGTGGCCATCGTCGAAAAGGGCCGCAACCACCTCCTCGATCCTGACGATATGACTAAGCCCTCGTCGGACTACTCCAACGACGAGATCAAGTTCCACAATCGGTACTTCCTCGGTCCGGACCCGCTGGTCGAGCCTCGGACCTTCCGCACCAGCGAGGAGGACGGTGACCGTGTCCATGTGGGCGAGGTCAACTCGGTACCGTCGACGGTCGGGGGAGGGGGCACCCATGCCGACGGCAAAGTTCCCCGCTTCATGCCCGGCGACTTCCGCCTCCTCTCCGACCTGGGCCCCCAGCCCGATGCTGATGTGGCCGACTGGCCGGTTACCTACGACGAGCTAGAGCCGTTCTACGGCCAGGTGGAACGGGCCATTGGCGTAGCCGGCCTCGATGGGGCCAACCCGTTCGCCGGGCCCCGTGCCGACCCGTTCCCCATGCCTCCCGGTGCACCGATGTTCGGCGCTGTCCGTTCTGTGGCTGCGGCCGAGCGGCTGGGGTATCACCCGTATCCGGCGCCCACCGCGGCCAACAGCGTCCCTTACGACGGACGGCCGGCCTGTAACAACTGTGGGTTCTGTGCCTTCTTCGGCTGTCCGATCCACGCCAAGGGTGACCCCGTGGCTCTGCTGACCCGGGCCATGGCCACTGGCCGTGCCGAACTGCTGTCCGAGACCTTCGTGTCGAAGATCTGCTTCGAGGGCCGACGGGCGACCGGGGTCGATCTGGTACAGGCGGACGGAACCACGCGGTTCTTGGCGGCCCGGTACGTGATCGTGGCCGCCGGCGCCATCGAGACCCCGCGGCTGCTGCTGTTGTCGGACGTGGAGCACCCCGCTCTCGGTCGGTACCTGATGGTCCACTTCCAGACGATCGTGGCCGGTGGTATGCCGTATCGGACCTACGCCGAGCGGGGTAGGTCGGTTACCCACGTCCACGACGACATGATCGTCGGCGACGAACTGTCGAGGCAGGCGGCCCGGGATGCTGGTCTCTCGTGGATCCGCGGGGGCCTGGTCGAACACGCTGGGGCGGCCATGCCCATCATGGAAGCCAAGCACTATCCACCGGGAGCGGTGCACAATCAGCTGATGGCCGACTCTCCGATCAGGAAGCGCCTGTGGGCCTTCACCATGCAGGGCGAAGACCTGCCCTACCCCGGCAACCGGGTCGACCTGGACCCATCGGTGCGCGATGCCCGGGGGTTCCCCGTGGCTCGGGTGACCTACCGGCCCGGCCGCCACGAACTAGTGGCACACGAACATTTCGGGCCTCGGCTAGCGGACATCTTGAAGGAGATGGGGGCGGAGTGGACAGCGGTGACCTCGTCGCCCGGCCGTGGCAATGCCGGCTTCACTCCGGACTCGGTACCCGAGAGCAGGCACAACATGGGCACGGTGCGCATGGGGACCGATCCGAGGACATCGGTGACTGATCCGTTCGGCCGACTGCACGACTACGACAATGTGGTGGTGGCCGACTCATCGGTGTTCGTCACCTCGACTGGCTATGGCCCCACGCTGACTCTTGCCACGCTGTCGGCTCGCGCCGCCCATCATCTCGTCTGACCCGTTTCGCCTGACGGCACCTTGCGCGATGTTTGCGCCGCCAAGGTGGGGGGCGCGAACCGGCAGAAGCCGCTGTCGATGCGTGTTGAGAACACGACGGTGGGAGCTCCAGCAGTGGGAGCTCCAGCAGTGGGAGCTCCAGCAGTGGGAGCTCGAGCAGTGGGAGCTCCAGCAGTGGGAGCTCGAGCAGTGGGAGCTCGAGCAGTGGGAGCCATCGGCAGGCAACTGACGTGTGGATACGGACTGGCGCTCTTGACTATGTCATCACGCATGCTCGCTGATCGAGGCCTCGGCCTAAGGCTCCACTCACACCCGAGGCACGGGCTCCGGGGGCTTGTCGATCCCGAGTCCTGGTTCTTGCCCGAAGGGCAGCTGGGGGGTGAAGGACCACTGCGGGTCTTCGTCGGTCGGGCCGTGGCGAGCACGCTCCCACCCGTTGTAGGTCTTCAAGAAGTGATG
>CAININ010000170.1 GCA_903849265.1 uncultured Acidimicrobiaceae bacterium | reverse complement strand
GACAGCGACTGGGTTCCGGTCATCATCATCGTGGAGCGGCGAACGATCCACCGCTCGACGGGGACCTCCTCCCACCAGTTCGGGACGATGTCATCGAGGACCCGTCCGTAGACGACGCCGCCGTAGACGTTCTTGGATCCAGGGAACGGGCCGCGCTCGACCAACACGACCGACCGCCCGGCGCGAGCCAGGGCAAGTGCCGCCGAGGCGCCGGCGGGGCCCGCCCCCACGACGATTGCGTCGAACTCCATCCGTTCAGTCACGGGCACCCCCTGGTGCCGCGGCCGGTGCCGAGGCGCTGTCATCGTGCGCGTCGCCGCTGTCGATCTCCATCCGACGGGCCAGTTCGGCCAGGAGCGCTCCGGCGTCGCAGACGAGCCCCAGGTTCGCCATGGCCGTCATCGGACACGACGGATCGGTGTTGATGCTGACTACGTGGCGAGGAGCCCCGAGCCCGCCAGTGTGCTGGGCCGCCCCCGACACCCCGAAGGCCACGTACAGGTCTGGGTCCACGGTCACCCCGGTGGTGCCGATCTGGCGCTCGTAGCCCGTCCAGCCGGCGTCGGTTGCCACCCGGGTGGCCCCGGCCGAGCCGCCGAACCGCGCCGCCACGCGGGTGAGTAGGGCGAAGACCGCGGTTGCCCGGGTGTCGTCGAGTCCCGTCACCAGGCCGGCCCCGCCCGCGAGCACCCGAGTGGCGTGGCTCAGGTCCATGGTGTGTAGATCTGGCTCGAGCAGTTCGATCAGCTCGGGGTCCGAGGAGACCACCGTGTCATCGGTCACTTCAAGCAGGTGCAGCGCTTCGATGATGGCGCCCGGTGAGGCGAACTCGTCATGGCTGCCAGGACGTCCGCCTGCTGCCAGGGTCACCACCGCCGGTCCGTGGACCTCGACAGGAACGAGGAGGTGATCGTCCACCCGGGTCAGTGAGGCTCGTACGCAGAGGGTGCCATCGTCATCGGGCTCAACGGCCGCATCCACGGCCCGAGCCACCAGGGGCCGACCGGTCGCCGCGGCCAGGCGGGGTGCGAGGTCCCGCCCGTCAGGGGATGCGGGCAGGACTACCAAGGTCTCGGGTCCGACCACGGGGGCCAGTGCCGCGGCGAGTGCCGCGGGCCGGAATCCGGGCGCAGTCTCGGCCCACCGGGCATGGGTGACGCCGGGAAGGGATCGTGATGCGGGCTCGGCGCCGGTACCGACAACGATGACCCGGCCGCCTGCCTCGGCTACTGCCTCGCCAGCCCCTACCGGCAGGCGTCCGTCACGCACGAAGACGATGGCCACGGCACCTGCCCCGCTGTCCCGGGTCACAGCGCCACCGCCACGCGGTGTCCTTCGATGACTGCGGCGTGGGCCCGCCGCGGCGCCAGGCAGTCGCCGATCCGATGGACCTCGAAAGGGGCGCCTGCGAGCGCGTGCCACAGATCGTCATCGGGCCGCTGATGGACCGAGCACACGACCCAGTCGCAGTGACGGGTCTGGTCGGTGCCGGTCGGATGGTGCTGGAGCTGCAGGACCAGATCACCTG